>NZ_JBFAQJ010000004.1:0-263268 GCF_040677225.1 Saccharopolyspora sp. NPDC049357
GACCGGCCTTCCCGACGAGTACCGACCCGGGTTGTCGGTGCGGTTCATGGGGGTCAACGAGCAGGCGGTCATCTCCTACCTGGTCAGCGCCTACTACTCGGCGGCGGTGATGGTCCCGGACGCGCTCGGCGTGCTCGAGCACGTCGAACTGGGCCGCGAGAGCTGAACGCGCGGGCCGGCCGAGCACGCCGGCCCGCACCTCTCCCCGATCAGAGGAGCTGAAACATCTTGACCGCCACCGAGAACCCTGCTCTGAGCCTGGGCACGCAGGCTGCGCGCAGGCTTTCCACGACCACCAAGACGCAGCCGCAGATGCAGGGCAAGTCCTCCCGCTGGTTGCTGAGGATGCTGCCGTGGGTCGACATCGAGGCAGGCACGTACCGGGTCAACCGGCGGCTGACCTGCGCCTCCGGCGACGGCCTGATCAACTTCACCAACGCCGGCGACCAGGTGCGCGTGATCCCCCGCGAACTCACCGAACTGCCGCTGCTGCGCGGCTACGACGACGATTCGGCGCTCAGCGCGCTCGCCGACCGGTTCGTGCAGCGCCACTACGAGCCGGGCCAGCTGATCTCGGTCCGCGGGAACCCGGCGACGGAGGTGGTGCTGATCGCGCACGGCAAGGTCGACAAGATCCGAAGCGGCGAGTACGGCGAGGACTCCGTCACCGACACGCTGGCAGGCGGCAGGTTCTTCGGCTCCCAGGTGCTGGCGACCGCGCAGTCCACGTGGGACAGCACCTACCGCGCGGTCACGCCCTGCATCGTGCTCACCCTCGACCGCGTGGCGCTGCACGAGGTCACCAGGCAGTTCGACGAGCTGCGCGCGCACGTGGCCGCCGAGTACGCCTCGCCGGCACCTCCGACCAACAAGCGCGGTGAGATCGACATCGCGCTGGCCTCCGGACATTCCGGCGAAACCGCGTTGCCCGGAACGTTCGTCGACTACGAGCTCGCACCGCGCGAGTACGAGCTCAGCGTTGCCCAGACCGTGCTGCGCGTGCACAGCCGCGTCGCCGATCTCTACAACCAGCCGATGAACCAGACCGAGCAGCAGCTCCGGCTCACCGTCGAGGCGCTGCGCGAGCGCCAGGAGCACGAACTGCTCAACAACCGCGACTTCGGCCTGCTGCACAACGCCGACCTGCAGCAGCGGCTGCACACCCGCACCGGGCCACCCACCCCGGAGGACCTCGACGAACTGCTCTCACGACGCAGGAAGTCGCGGTTCTTCCTGGCGCATCCGCGCACCATCGCCGCGTTCGGCCGGGAGTGCAACAAGCGCGGCGTGTACCCGCAGACCACCGAGGTGCAGGGGCACGCGGTCCAGGCCTGGCGCGGCGTGCCGATCCTGCCCACCGACAAGATCCCGATCAGCGGCAAGGGCACCACCTCGATCCTGTGCATGCGCACGGGCGAGGACGACAGCGGCGTCGTCGGGCTGCGCCAGACCGGGATCTCCGGCGAGCACGAGCCCGGGCTCTCGGTGCGCTTCATGGGCATCAACGAACAGGCGGTCCTCTCCTACCTGGTCAGCGCCTACTTCTCCGCCGCGGTGCTGGTCCCGGACGCGCTCGGCGTCCTGGAGAACGTCGAAGTAACCCGCTGAGCGAAGGGAACCCGCGATGACGACGTTGGAGCAGGACGAGAACCGCGCCGGTCAGGCCTTCGAGGCGCTGACCAGCAGCCGAACCATGGTCGAGCCGGCGCTGCGAGCGGCGGTGGACCGGCTTTCGGACCGGATGCGCCAGGTCGCCGGCTACCACCTGGGGTGGCTCGACGAGCGCGGAAACCCCGTGCGCGCCGACCGCGGCAAGGCGATGCGGCCGACCTTGGTGCTGCTCAGCGCCTCGGCCGTCGGTGGCGATCCGGCCGACGCGGTGCCCGCCGCGGTGGCCGTGGAATTGGTGCACAACTTCTCGTTGCTGCACGACGACGTGATGGACGGCGACGTCACGCGCCGACATCGACCGACGGCGTGGACGGTGTTCGGCAACGCCACCGCGATCCTGGCCGGGGACGCGTTGCTCACCCTGGCGGCCGATGTGCTCGCCTCGTCGCAGCACCCGGAGGCGGCGAGCGCGGTGCGGATGCTCAGCAGCGCGACGCTCGCTCTCACCGACGGGCAGAACTCGGACCTGGAGTTCGAGACGCGCGCCGACGTGGACGTCGCCGCGTGCCAGCGGATGGCCCGCGACAAGACGGGTGCCCTGCTGGGGTGCGCGTGCGCGCTCGGCGCGCTGCACGGCGGCGGCTCACCGGAGCAGATCACCAGGATGCGCAGCTTCGGCGAGCGGCTGGGACTGGCGTTCCAGCACATCGACGATCTGCTGGGGATCTGGGGCGATCCGGCGATGACCGGCAAACCCGTGTTCTCCGATCTGCGCACCCGCAAGAAGACGTTGCCGGTGGTCTCCGCGCTGACCTCGGGCTCCAGCGCGGGCCAGCGGCTGGCGTCCCTCTACTACCGGGAGCAGCCGCTGGTCAGCGGCGAGCTCGCCCAGGCCGCCGAGCTCGTCACGCTCGCCGGCGGGCGGGCGTGGAGCCAGGCCCAGGCCGATGAACTGCTCGCCGCGGCCTTGACCGATCTCCGCAGAGCGGAGCCGGAGGAGGACGCGGCGGAAGCGCTCACCGCACTGGCCCACCTGGTGACGCGCCGGGACCACTGAATCCCGGCGCCCGGAAACGACGGCTCCAGCCACCACCGCCGCCCCTCCTGGCTGGAGCCGTCCCCGGTCACCGGGTGGTTCGCCGCGAGGCGAACCACCCGGTTTAGGAGGCCTTCCGGCGGCTGCGGGCGAGCAGGCCGATGATGCCCGCGGCCAACGCGGAGATGACGAACGAGGTCAGGGCCGCGCTCATCCAGGTGGGAACGGTGAAGCCGATGGCCTCGCGGGCGCCGGTCCACAACTCGGTCCACCAACCCAGTTCGCCGGGGTTGATCAGCTGGAAGGTCGCGAAGCCCAGCAGCCAGGCGATCAGCATCCCCCAGCGGGAGGGGGCCTGCGCCGAGACGTCCCACTCGCGGTTGCGGGCGTTGTAGAAGTAGTCCACCGCCAGCACGCCGAACATCGGCACGAACACCGATCCGATCAGCAGCAGGAAGTTGGAGAACTGCTCGATGTCCATCGTCAGCGCGGCCAGGGTGCTGATCACACCGACGATCAGGCTCAGCAGCCGCCGATCCGTGCTGGGACGCAGGTTCTGGATGGACACCGCGGTCGAATAGGTGTCGGCGAAGGACTGGTCGACCTCGCGCAGCACCAGCACCGCGAAGAACAGCACGCCCAGCGGCGCCGCCAGCAGCGGGTCGAACGCCTTGTCCCCGTCGAACCCGACCAGCGCCAGACCGAGCAGACCCAGCAGGTAGCAGGCGATCTGGGTGACCGAGTAGCCGACGGTCGCCGCGGTGAACGCGCCGCTCGCCGACCGCGAGTGCCGCGAGTAGTCCGAGGCGACCGGAAGCCACGACACCGCGACGGCCAGCGCCGCGTCGGCGCCCGGCCAGAACCCCTCCCAGGACCCGTCGTTCATCGGCGGCAACGGCTGGCGCAGGAGCTGCACGAAGAAGTAGACCATCGCGATGAGCACCGCGATGCTCACGTAGCGGCGCAGCAACCGCAGCGCGCCCAGGGGGCGCAAGGTCAGCGCGGTGGTGAGGGCCCCGGCGATGAGCACGTACAGCCACTGCGGTCCGCCGCCGAACAGCGCCTCGGTTCCCTGGGCGATCACCAGCAGTTCGAAGGTCCCCCAGCCGACCAGCTGGAGGATGTTGAGCACGGTCGGCACGTAGGACAGCCGGGTGCCGAACAGGCCGCGCAGCAGCATCATCGCCGGTGCGCCCGTGCGGGCACCGGGGATGGCCGCGATGCCGACCATCAGGCTGCCCAGCACGGTCCCGACGACGGTGGCCGTCACCGCGGCCGCGAAGGACAGCTGCGGCACCCCGGCGGGCGCGAGCACCGCGAGCGCACCGCTGAAGCCCAGCAGGCTCACGCCGAGGTTTCCCCAGAAGGCTCCTTGGTCGAGCACGCCCAGCGTTCTGGGGGCCGGTTCGTCCAGGGTGTTCGGAACTTCGGACCGTTCGACGTCAAGCGCCATCGACAGCTCCCTACGCCGGCATTATCCGGACAGGTTCTGCGGTCGGTGGCGCGATGCGTGCCACCCTCTCAGCCCGATCCGCCCGAGCTCCCGCGTGGATAAGTCGGGCAGACCTTACCTGATCGAGTGAAGCGGGTCGGTCAGCGCCTCCTGTTGCCGAACAGCCCGCGGGTGACCTCGCGGCCGACGGCGCTGGCGGCGGAGCGGAAGAACGAGCGCACGGCGGGGTTCTCCATCGCCTTCTGGAACATCCCCGCTTCCTCGCGCGCACCCTTCTGCTGCGGGACCTGCCCTTCCGGGGCAGCCGGCTCGGCGACCTTCTGGGCGAGCTTCTCGTAGGCGGACTCGCGATCGATCGTCTCGGAGTACTTGGCGTGCAGGTCGGAGGACCGGGCGGAGGTGCGGACCGCGTCCTCGCCGATGGTGCCCATCAGCGAGCGCGGTGGGCGCAGCCGCGTCCAGGCCACCGGCGTCGGAGCTCCGGTCTCCGACAGCACGGTCACGATCGCCTCCCCGATGCCGAGGCTGGTCAGCGCCTCGTCGAGCCGGTAGTGCTCGGTGGTCGGGTAGGTCTTGACGGTCTTGGACAGCGCCTTCTGGTCCTCGGGGGTGAACGCGCGGATCGCGTGCTGGACGCGGGCGCCCAGCTGCGACAGCACCGCGTTGGGCAGGTCGGTGGGCAGCTGGGTGCAGAAGAAGACGCCGACTCCCTTGGAGCGGATGAGCTTCACGGTCTGCTCGATGCGGTCGAGGAACGCCTTGGAGGCGTCGTTGAACAGCAGGTGCGCTTCGTCGAAGAAGAACACCAGCTTCGGCCGGTCCAGGTCACCGGCTTCGGGCATCTCCTCGAAGAGCTCGGCCAGCAACCACATCAGGAACGTGGAGAACAGCACCGGGTTGGTCTGCACGTCGTCGAGCTCGAGCAGGTTGACCACGCCCTTGCCCTCGGACTGCCGGAGCAGGTCGGCCACTTCCAGCTCGGGTTCGCCGAAGAACTCGTCCCCGCCCTGGGCCTCCAGGTTCGACAGGGACCGCAGGATCACCCCGGCGCTGGCCGCCGAGACACCGCCGATGCCCTTGAGATCTTGCTTGCCCTCGTCGCTGGTCAGGTACTGGATGACCGACCGCAGGTCCTTGGTGTCCAGCAGCGCGAGTCCGCGCTGATCGGCCCAGTGGAAGATCAGCCCGAGGGTGGACTCCTGGGTGGCGTTGAGCCCGAGCACCTTGGCCAGCAGCACCGGCCCGAAGCTGGTGATCGACGCCCGGATCGGCACCCCGCGGCCTCCGGTGCCCAGCGAGAGGAACTGCACCGGGTAGGTCGCGGCCTGCCAGTCGTCGCCGACGTCCTGGGCGCGCGCGGTGAGCTTCTCGCCGCCCTCGCCGGGCTGGGCGAGTCCGGACAGGTCGCCCTTGATGTCGGCGAGCACGACGGGCACCCCGGCGTCGGAAAGCTGTTCGGCGAGCAGCTGCAGCGTTTTGGTCTTGCCGGTGCCGGTCGCTCCTGCGACCAGGCCGTGCCGGTTGAGCGTGGCCAGCGGGATGCGCACCTGCGCCGCGGCGTCCGCCTCGTTGTCGATGACCACCGCCCCGAGGTCGACGGCGGCTCCGCCGGAGGTGTATCCGTCCGCGATCTGCTGGGCGGCGTCGTTGTCGGTCACCGCAGTCTCCTCCCGTCGGCACGTTCCCCTCGGAAGGTAGGTCGATCCCGCCGCCGAGCTGGGGAGTGCCACTCGGTCGAGGGACAAGCGGGCGCGTCCGCACTAGCACCCCGAACGAGCCGCCAAAAGGCTCGTTGACCACCGGAAAGATCTCCTTCGACGGCATGGGATGGATCGCTCGTTGGAGTTAGAGTCTGGTCGGACCACATGGCTGTGATCGAGCGTGCGTGAGGAGTGCGTCGTGACCGGATTGGACCGCCTGCGGGCGCGCGTCAGAACCGAGGATTCCCTGGTCGTGGCGTTCTCCGGCGGCGTGGACTCGGCGCTGCTGGCCGTGGTGGCGCACCAGGAGCTGGGAGCGCGGATGCTCGCGGTCACCGCCGTGTCCCCGAGCCTGGCCGCCGAGGAGCGCAGGCGGGCCAAGCGCTTCGCCCGCGAGAACGGCCTCGCCCACGTCGAGGTCTGCACCGACGAGGCCGACCGGCCCGAGTACGCCGCCAACGACGGGAACCGCTGCTACCACTGCAAGTCCGCGCTGTTCGACGCGGTGGAGCCGCTGGCGGCGACGATGGGCGCGAGCATCGCGCTGGGCACCAATGTGGACGATCTGGGAGATCATCGGCCGGGTCAGCGCGCGGCGGCGCAGCGCGGCGCGATCGCGCCGATGGTCGACGCCGGCCTCACCAAGGCCGACGTCCGCGAGGCCAGCGCCGAGCTGGGTCTGTCCACTGCGGACAAACCGGCGGCAGCGTGCCTCGCCTCCCGCGTCGCCTACGGCGATCCGGTCACCCCGGAGGTGCTGGCCCGCATCGAGCGGGCGGAGGAAGCCGTGCACGCCCTGGGGTTCCCGGTGTGCCGGGTCCGCGCGCACGGTCAGGGCACGGTGGCGCGCCTGGAGGTGCCCGCCGAGGACATCGACCGCGCCGCAGCGCACCACGCCGAGCTCGACGCCGCGGGCCGGGAGGCGGGCTTCGAGTTCTGCGCGCTGGACATGGCCGGTTTCTCCAGCGGCCGGATGAACGTGCTGCTTCCGCTGCTGCCCACCAGGACGGCATCATGACCGGCTTCAGCGATCTCGGTTACGCCAGGGTCGACACCGACCGGGAATCCCGCCAGGGGCTTCCGGAGGTGGTCTACGGGCCCGGCAAGCGGCCGGAGGAGATCACCGGCATCGTGACCGAGCTGCTGGCGCGCAGCACGGGCCCGGTCCTGGTCACCAGGGTGGAGCCCGAGGTCGCGGCAGCGGTGCGGGTGCCCGGCGGCGACTACGACGAGACGGCGCGGCTGCTGGTGTGGCGACCGGCGGAACAGCGGGATTTCCGGTTGTGCGTGGCCACGGCGGGCACGTCGGACTGGCCGGTCGCGGCGGAGGCGGACGCGGTGGCCTCCGCGATCGGCCTGCGCACCCACGTGGTCCGCGACATCGGTGTGGCCGGCATCCACCGGCTGCTCGCCGCGAGCGAGGACCTCGAGCAGGCCGACGCGGTGGTCGTGGTGGCGGGCATGGAGGGCGCCCTGGCCAGCGCCGTCGGCGGGCTGGTGTCGTGCCCGGTGATCGCGGTGCCGACCTCGACCGGGTACGGCGCCGCGCTGGAGGGCGTGACGGCGCTGCTGGCGATGCTCACCTCGTGCGCGGCCGGGTTGACGGTGGTCAACATCGACTCGGGCTTCTCCGCCGCGATGGCCGCGCACCGGCTGGCCGCGGTGGCCCGGCGATGATCCTCTGGCTCAACCCCGCGACCGGGCTCTCCGGCGACATGCTGCTGGGCGCGCTGCTCGGACTCGGCGCCCCGCTGGAGGAGGTGCGGGCGGCGATCGAGTCCACCGGCCTGCGGGGGTGGTCCCTGGACTCCGAGCGGGTCCAGCTGGACGGGATCGCGGCGACCAAGGCGGTCGTTTCCGCCGACGACGACGTGCCCGAGCGGCACGCGGCGGACCTGATCGAGCTCGCCTCCCGCGCGCGGCCGGAACCCGTGGCGCGGATGGCGGTCTCCGCCCTCGAAGCGATCGCGCGGGTGGAGGGCCGGCTGCACGACCGCGATCCGGCGGAGGTGCACCTGCACGAGGTCGGCGGTCTGGACACCATCGTGGACACCGTCGGGGTGGCGGCGGCGTTGCACGAACTGTCGGTCACCGCAGTGCATTCCGCTCCGATCGCGCTGGGATCGGGCACGGTCCGCTGCGCGCACGGGGTGCTCCCCGCACCCGCTCCGGCGACGTTGCGCCTGCTGGAAGGCGCGGCGGTGGTCGGCGCGGACCTCGCCGGGGAAACGGTCACCCCGACGGGCGCGGCCCTGGTCTCGGCGATGGGCACCCGCTTCACCCCTCCCCCGGCGATGACGCTCGGCGCCACCGCCTACGGGGCCGGGACCAAGCGCTTCCCGCAACGCCCGAACGTCCTGTCGGCCTCGCTGGGGTCCTCCCCCTCGGAGGCGCAGACGATGGTCGTGGTGGAGTGCAACGTCGACGACGTCACCGGCGAATCCCTGGGCCACGTGGTCGAACGGCTGCTCGACGCCGGGGCCGCCGACGCGTGGACGAGCCCGGTGACGATGAAGAAGTCCCGCCCGGCCCACGTGCTGCACGTGCTGTGCGCCCCCGGTGTCGAGGCGGCGCTGACCGAGATCGTGCTGGCGGAGACCGGCACGCTCGGCACCCGTCGGCACGAGGTCCAGCGCACCGCGCTCCCCCGCCGCACCACGACCGTTTCCGTGCGGGGACATCGGATCCGCGTCAAGCACGGCCCGCACCGCAGCAAACCCGAGCACGACGACGTCGCGGCCGCGGCGAATGCCCTCGGCCTGCCGCTGCGCACCGTCACCGACATGGCCCTGGACGAGGCGCGCGACTGAGGACCCGCCCGAACCCGTTCAGTCGAATCCCGGTTCGTCACCGGAGCCTGTCGGCCCGACTCGGTACCATCCGACGCATGGCCATCAAGTTCGAGAACGTCGGCATCGCCGTGCGCGATCTCGAAGCGACGATCTCCTTCTTCACCGATCTCGGTCTCACGGTCGTCGGCCGCACCACGGTCAGCGGTGAGTGGACCGACACCGCTGTCGGCCTCGACGGCAACCACGCCAACGTCGCGATGCTCGAGACGCCGGACGGCGGGCACGTCGAGCTGTTCGAGTACATCCACCCGGAAGCGATCGAGACGGCGCCCACCCGTCCCCACGAGATCGGCATGCACCGCATCGCCTTCTCGGTCGACGACATCGACGAAGCCCTCGCGACAGCCGCGAAGCACGGATGCCATCCGCTTCGGGGCGTGGCGACCTACGAGGACGTCTACAAGCTCACCTACGTCCGCGGCCCCAGCGGCATCCTCGTGATGTTCGCCGAGGAGCTGCAGAAGAGCTGACGGCCGGGGCGATCACCGAACTGCCACTGGCACCGCCGAGCAACGCAATTGCTCCTAGAGGAGCCCGACGAGCTTGTCCGGCGTGATGGGCAGGTCCCGGATGCGGATTCCCGTGGCGTGGTGCACGGCGTTGTCAACGGCGGCCGCCGTTCCCACGATGCCGAGTTCACCGATCCCCTTGGAGCCCATGGGATTGACGTAGGGGTCCTCCTCGGTGATCCAGTCGACGTCGATGTCGCCGACGTCGGCGCAGGCCGCGACGTGGTACTGCGCCATGTCGCGGTTGAGCACGTGACCGAAGCGGGGGTCGACGTGGGCCTGCTCGTGCAGGGCCATCGACAGGCCCATGGTCATGCCTCCGAGCAGCTGCGAGGCGCCGGTCGTGGCGTTGATGATGCGACCGGCGGCGAAGATGCCGAGCATGCGCGGCACCCGGACCTCGCCGGTGTCGGCGTTGACCCGAACCTCGGCGAACTGGGCTCCGAAGCTGTGCATCGCGAAGCGCCCGCGGTGCGGGTTGTCGGGCATCCGGCCGGTCACCGACACGCCTTCCTCCGGCACCGCACCTCCGTTCGGCAGCTCCATCTTCAGCCGCCGCGCGGCGTCGACGATCGCCGAGCCCCAGCAGGTCGTTCCGCTCGACCCGCCCGCGCCGGAGGCCCACGGCAGGTCGGTGTCGCCGATGCTCAGCGTGACCCGGTCCAGTTCGGTGTCCAGGGCGTCAGCGGCGATCTGGGTCAGCGCGGTCCACGCGCCGGTGCCGATGTCGGCCGCTCCGATCAGCACCCGGTACCGCCCGTCGGGCCGCGCGTGGATGGTCGCCCGCGTGCCGGGCATGGACACGACCGGGTAGGTGGAGGCCGCCACGCCGGTGCCCACCAGCCAGGGCCCGTCGCGGTGGCTGCGCGGTGCCGGGTCGCGATCGGCCCAGCCGAACCTGCGGGCGCCTTCGCGCAGGCATGACACCAGATTCCGGCTGGAGTAGGGCAGCCCGGTCTCGGGATCGGTGTCGGGCTCGTTGCGGATGCGGAACTCGACGGGGTCCAGCCCGCAGGCGATGGCCATCTCGTCCATCGCGGTCTCCAGGGCGTACATCCCCGGGCACTCGCCGGGCGCGCGCATCCACGTGGGGACCGGGATGTCCAGCCTGGCCAGGCGATGGGTGGTCCGCCGGTTCGCGGCCGCGTACATCATCCGCGCGGGAATCCCGGCCTGTTCGGCGAACTCCTTGATCCGCGCGGTCTGGGCGACGACGTCGTGGCCGACGGCGGTCAGGCGCCCGCTGGAGTCCGCTCCGAGCCGCACCCGCTGGATCGTGGCGGACCGGTGCCCGGCGATCGGGAACACCTGCCTGCGGGTGAGCACCAGCTTCACCGCGCGCGGTTCGACCCGGCGCGCGGCGAGGGTCGCCGCCACCAGGTGCGCGTGCGCGGGCCCCTTGGATCCGAACCCGCCGCCGACGTGCGGTGCGACGACGTGGACGTGCTCGCGGTCGATGCCGAACAGCTCGGTCAGCGCGTCGCGGACCCAGTGCACTCCCTGCGTGGAGTCGTAGACGGTGAGCTCGCCCTCGGACCACGCGGCGGTGGTGGCGTGCGGTTCCATCGCGATGTGGTGCTCTTGCGGCGTGCTGTAGACGGCGTCGTGCACGATCGCCGCTCCGGCGATCCCGCTGTCGAAATCACCCTGCTCGCTGTCGGTTTCGAATCCGGCGTTGACCCGGTCGGGCCGGACCAGGTCGGTGCGGTCCGCGGACAGCACCACGTCGTGCTCGGCCTCGTCGTACTCCACGCGCACGAGACCGGCTGCGGCGCAGGCGATCTCGGAGGACTCCGCCAGCACGACCCCGATGGGTTGTCCCCGGTAGCCGATCTCGGGCGATTGCAGGACCGCGAGTTCGGCGTCGGCGGTGGAGGCCAGTGCCGGCGCGTTCTCGTGGGTCACCACGTCGAGGACACCGGGTTCGGCGAGCGCCGCCGCGGTGTCGATGGCGGTGATGCGGCCCCTGGCGACGCGCGACTGCACCAGGTGGGCGTGCACCGGCGCTTCGACGGGGTGCTCGGCGGCGTAGAGGGCGCGGCCCCGGACCTTCGAGTCACCTTCGAGGCGTTCGACCGGGGCGCCGATGATGCTGGTGGCGGTGCTCATCGCGGCACCCCCGCCAGGTCCGACAGCACCCCGGTGATCATGTTGCGCACCAGGGGGACCTTGAACTCGTTGCCGGGCAACGGGTCCGCCGCTTCCAGCTCGGCATCGGCGGCCCTGCGGAAGGACTCGGCGGTCGCGGTCGCACCGCGCAGCGCGTCCTCGGCCGCGACGGCCCGCCAGGGCTTGTGCGCGACCCCACCCAGCGCCAGCCGCACGTCGCGGACCGCTCCGCCATCGACGTCGAGGGCCGCGGCCACCGAGACCAGCGCGAAGGCGAAGGAGGTCCGGTCGCGGGCCTTGCGGTAGCGGGAGGTGGAGGCGAACCCGAGCGGCGGCACGTCCACCGAGGTGATCAGCTCGCCGTGTTCGAGCACGGTGTCCCGCTGGGGTTCGTGGCCGGGCAGGCGGTGCAGGTCGACCAGGTCGATGCTGCGGCTCCCGCTCGGCCCGACGGTGTTGACCACGGCGTCAAGGGCCACCAGCGCGACGGCCATGTCGGACGGGTGGGTGGCCACGCACTCGCGGGAGGCGCCCAGGATGGCGTGCTCGCGGTGGAACCCCTCGCGCGCCGGGCAGCCGCTTCCGGGCTCGCGCTTGTTGCACGGCGTGGTGATGTCCTGGAAGTAGCCGCACCGGGTGCGCTGCAGCAGGTTCCCGCCGGTGGTGGCGAGGTTCCGCAGCTGTGCCGAGGCCCCGGCCAGCACCGCCTGGGACAGCACCGGGAAGCGCTCCCGCACCAGCGGGTCGGAGGCCAGGGCGCTGTTGGTCACCGAAGCGCCGATCCGCAGCCGGCCGTCGCAGTCCTCGATCCGGTCCGAGGTCAACTTCCGCACGTCGACGAGGACCTCCGGCGCGGCGACCTCCAGCTTCATCAGGTCGACCAGGTTGGTGCCGCCCGCCAGGAACTCCGCGCCGGGGGTGTCGGCGAGCACGCTCACCGCCGAGTCGACGTCGCTGGCGCGCTCGTAGTGGAAAGGTCTCATCGGGTCACCACCTCGCCGACGGCGCGGACGATGTTGGCGTAGGCGCCGCAGCGGCAGATGTTGCCGCTCATCCGCTCCCGGATCTCACCGGCGAGGTCCGCGCCCTCCGCCGTGACCGCGCTGGGTTCGCCGGCCTCCAGCTCGCCGATCGCGCCGACCGCGGAGACGACCTGGCCCGGCGTGCAGTAGCCGCACTGGAAGGCGTCGTGCCGGATGAACTCGCGCTGGACCGGGTGCGGCTCACCGAGCCCGTCGGCGGTGCGCAGATGAGCGCCGTCGTGCGCCACGGCGGGCATCAGACAGCTGTTGACCCGCCGGTCCTCCAGCAGCACGGTGCAGGCGCCGCACTGGCCGTGGTCGCAGCCCTTCTTCGTGCTGGTGATCCCGAGTCGTTCGCGCAGCGCGTCGAGCACGGTCGTGCGGGTGTCCACGGTGAGCCGGTGCTCGGTGCCGTCCACGAACAGGGTGATGTCGGCGTCCACGATCCCTCCAACGTCGTGCGTCCACCTCGCTTACCCGAACCCGCACCGACCCATGCACGACCGATCAGTGCAGGTCGCGCCACGGGTCGGATTTCTGGGCGAGGCGGCGGGCCATGTTGCTCAACCCGTACGAGCGCGGGTTCGCCCGGCCGAGCTCGTCGAGGTCGAGCGGGGTCGCCGCCGGCGCTCCGGGGCGTGCCCGCAGCGAGTAGGGGGCGATCATGGTCTGGCCGTAGGCGTTGCGGTTGGTGTCCAGGAAGATCCGGTCGCCGCGCTTGTTCTTGCGCTGCTCGGTGGTCAGCCGCTGCGGATCGTCGCGCGCCGCGCGTTCGGCCATCTCGCGCACCTGGGAGCGGACCTCGTCGAACCCGCGGTCCCCGTCCAGCGGTGCCGCGACGTGGAATCCCTTGCCGCCGGTGGCCTGCAGGTGCGGAGCGAATCCCTCGTCGGCGAAGCACCGGCACATCGTGCGCACCACGTCCCGCAGCGCGGCGATGCCGACGTCCTCCGGCGGGTCGAGGTCGAGCACCGCGAGCACCGGGTGTTCCAGGTCTTCCACTGTGGACAGTGCGATGTGGAGTTCCAGGCACGCCTGGTCGGCGAGGTAGAGCAACGTCTCCTCGTCGTCGACGAGCACGTGGTGCACCGGAGGCTCGCCGCTGCGCTGCGGAACCGAAGCGCGCGGGATCCGGTCCGGGAAGTGCCTCGACGCCTCCTTCTGGAAGAAGCCCTCCGCCCCGATCCCGTCCGGGAACCGGCGCAGCGTCACCGGCTTGTCCCGCGCGTGCGCGATCAGCTGACCGGACACCGCCCGGTAGTAGTCGAACACGTCCTGCTTCTTGAAGGAGTCCTGCGGGTAGAGGACCTTGTCCGGGTTGGACGGTCCGGTGCGGTCCTGCGTGTCGTTTCGCGGCATGGCAGTGCTGTACCCAGGCATCGGAACCCCTATTCACCTGGACGTGAGCAGCGTTCGCAGCACGCCGTTAAAACATTCGGGTGACAACGGGAACCGGCGGCCGTTGTTTTTGTTCCTATTGGCTGTAAGCGAGTTGCGGCGAACGCCGAGCAAGGAGATCTCGATGGAGCAACACGTGCACGCAGAGCTCATCGGCGGCCCGGAAGACGGCCGGTCGTTCATCATCCCCGCCGTCGACGCGGACTTACCCATGGGCGAGTTCGCCTTCCCCTCGCCCCGCGACGGAGAAGACCCCTGCTCGCCCTACGCCTGCTACAACCGGCGTGACCAACGCGCCGACGGCGTGTGGCGCTACCAATACGCCGGCGAGCAGAACGTCGCCCCCTAGCCCGTCCGGCCGTCAGAGGGCTGTGCCAAGCTGCCGCCATGCGGATCGCCACGTGGAACGTCAACTCGGTAGGAGCCCGGCTGCCCAAGCTGCTGGACTGGCTCGGCACGGCCGAGCCGGACGTGCTGTGCCTGCAAGAGCTCAAGTGCGCCGAGGACGCCTTCCCGTTCGACGAGGTCGGTGAGCTCGGCTACGAGATCGCCGCGCACGGGACCGGCCGCTGGAACGGCGTCGCCGTGCTCTCCCGCGTCGGCCTGACCGACATCCGCCGAGGACTGCTCGACCAGCCCGGCTTCCAGTCCGACGGCTCCCTGTTCGAGGCGCCCGAACCCCGCGCGGTCGCCGCGACCTGCGGCGGGGTCCGCGTCTGGTCTGTCTACGTGCCCAACGGTCGCGAGGTCGGGCACGCCCACTACGACTACAAGCTGCGCTGGCTGGACGCGCTGCGCGCCACCGCGGTCGAGGAGCTGGCCGCCGACCGCCCGTGGGCGGTGCTGGGCGACTTCAACATCGCCCCCCACGACGAGGACGTGTGGGACATCGCCGCCTTCGAGGGCAGCACCCACGTCACCCCGGAGGAGCGCAAGGCGCTCACCGCGCTGACCGAGTCCGGCCTGACCGAGGTGTACCCGCGGGCTCTGAAGTACGACGTACCGTTCACCTACTGGGACTACCGGGCGCTGCGGTTCCCGAACAACCAGGGCATGCGCATCGACCTCGCCTACGGCAACGAGGCGTTCACCAGCGCGGTCACCGACTCCTACGTCGATCGCAACGCGCGCAAGGGCAAGGGCACCTCCGACCACGCCCCGGTGGTCGTCGACCTCGACCTGGGCTGATCCACCCGGCACGTCCGGGCGGCTATCTTGCGTGGCGAACCACGCCGAGGAGGAGCCAGACGTGCCGGAATCGCTCTGCCACCGCACCGCCACCGACCTGTCCGCGCTGATCCGGGCGCGGGAGGTCTCGGCGCGCGAGGTGATGCAGGCCCACCTGGACCGCATCGAGCTGCTGAACCCGAAGGTCAACGCCCTGGTCTCGCTGGACCCCGAACGGGCGCTGGCCGCTGCGGCCTCCGCCGACGAGCGGCTGGCCTCCGGCGCCCCGGTCGGTCCGCTGCACGGGTTGCCGATCGCGCACAAGGACACCCACGACACCGCGGGCCTCCGCACGACCTACGGCTCGCCGCTGCTGGCCGATCACGTCCCGGACCGCGACGAGCTCGTCGTGGAACGGCTCAAGGCCGCGGGCACGATCGCGATGGGCAAGACGAACGTGCCCGAGTTCGCGGCCGGTTCGCACACCTTCAACCCGGTCTTCGGCACCACCGCCAACCCCTACGCGCTCGACCGCTCGGCGGGTGGCAGCAGCGGTGGCGCGGCGGCCTCGCTGGCCTGCCGGATGCAACCGCTGGCCGACGGCAGCGACATGGGCGGCTCGCTGCGCAACCCGGCGTCGTTCTGCAACGTCGTGGGCCTGCGACCGGCACCGGGCCGGGTGCCGACGTGGCCGGACCTCGCGGCGTGGTCGACGCTGTCGGTGCAGGGCCCGATGGCGCGCACCGTCTCCGACGTGGCGCTGATGCTCTCGGCGATCGCCGGGCCCGACGACCGCAGCCCGATCGCGATCAGCGAGCCCGGCTCGGTGTTCCAGGGCTCCCTGGATACCGACCTGGCCGGGCTGCGGGTGGCGTTCTCGATGGACCTCGGCGGCGAGCTGGCGGTGGACCCGCAGGTGCGCGCGGTGCTCGAACCGGCCGCGCAGGTGCTCACCGACATCGGTGGCGTCGTGCAGGAGGCCGCGCCCGACCTGACCGGCGCGGACGAGGTCTTCCGGACGTTGCGCGCCTGGCAGTTCGAGCTTGCCCTCGGCGAGCTCCGCGACGCCCACCCGGACCGGATCAAGCCGAGCCTGCGCGACAACATCGACGCAGGACGAGCGCTGACCGGTGCCGACGTGGGGCGCGCCGAACGGCTCCACACCGAGCTCTACCACCGGGTCCGCGAGTTCTTCGGCCGCTTCGACGTGCTCGCGCTCCCGGTGAGCCAGGTGCCGCCGTTCGACATCGACCTGGAGTTCCCCACCGAGATCGGTGGCGTGACCATGCCGTCCTACCTCGACTGGATGCGCTCGGCGTACTGGATCTCGGCCACCGCCTGCCCGGCGATCTCGGTCCCGGCCGGATTCACCCCGCAGGGCCTCCCGGTCGGCCTCCAGCTGGTGGCCCCGCACCGCGGCGAACGCCGGCTGCTGGAGATCGCCCACGCGTTCGAGCGAGCGACGCAGCACGCCGCCGTCCTCCCCCAGCTCTGACCCGGCCACGGCCGCCGCATCAGTCGCGGTCGGCGGCCGTGGCGTGGTCGTAGTAGCCGAGGACGCCGGTGGCGCCGTGCAGGGCGAAGCCCGCTTCGGGCGTGGCGGGCTCGCCCGCGGTCTCGATGATCCGTCGCATCGTGGTCCCGACGAGCGCGTCGAGGTCCCGCCAACGTCGCGCCGGGTCGCCGCCGGCCGTTGCGTCCTCGGCGAAGTCCTCGGCGCACCGGTCGAGCCCTTCGCGCAGAAGCTGCGCGTGCTTCATGAACTCACCCCGACCCCAGCCCGGAGCCAGGTCCTCGGCGTGCGCGGCGAGCAGACCCACCATGTGGGCGATGTCATCGACGTGGTTGCCGAGCCACTTGCGGCGCCGGTGGATCGATCCCAGCTCCGGCCACCTCTTGCGCGCGGCCTGCCGGGTCCTCCCGGTCACCGCGCTCAGATCGGCCAGGCTCGCGCCCAGCCATACGCTCTCGGCCGACGCCGCCTCGGTCTGCTGAGCCGCGGCCTCGGCCACGAGCTCTTCGGTGGCCAGCGCCGCCTGCAACCGCGCGAGCGATGCCGCCCGTCGCTGCTGCTCATCGCCCACGTCGGAGCCCTTGGGGCCGGGATCGTGGACCTCCACGCTCGCCTCTGCAGCCAAGCGCTCGACGAGCCGAGCGGCTTCCTGTGCCGACATGATTCCGCCTTCCTGTAAACCGTTGGTTCACAGTAGCAGTGTGAACCTGAGGTTTACAACCTGGAGTCCTCAGGGCTCGACCGGGAGGCGCTGCATTAGCTGTCCACTGTGGACTTCAGGCGGGTGAATTTTCGTGACTACCACGCAAAATCGGACATACGGCGCCTTGCATCCAGTGGTGAACACAGGTTTACTCATGTGGTGAACACGAGTTCACGCTGGGAGTGAGGAGTCTGATGAGCGTCGCCGGGTCCGCTTCGTCCGCAACGCGCAGTTCGAAAGTGGTCATCCTCGTGCTCGCCTCGTGCGGGATCGCGGTATCGCTGATGCAGACCCTGGTCGTCCCACTCCTCCCCGAGTTCCCCCACCTGCTCGGCACCACGGCCGCCAACGCGGGCTGGCTGGTCACCGCCCCGCTCGTCGCCGGCGCGGTGTGCGCGCCGGTCACCGGACGACTGGGCGACATGTACGGCAAGCGCCGGATGCTGCTGTTATCCCTGGCCACGATGGCGGTGGGCAGCGCGATCGGAGCGGTCAGCGACGACTTCACCGCGGTGCTGGTCGGCCGCGTGCTGCAGGGCGCGGCCGTCGGCGTGGTGCCGCTGGGCATCAGCATCATGCGCGACGAGCTGCCCGAGGAGCGCGTGGGCTCCGGAGTGGCGCTGATGAGCGCGACGCTGGGCATCGGCGGTGCGGTCGGACTGCCGATCACCGGCGTGGTCGCCCAGGAGCTCAACTGGCACTGGCTGTTCGCCGGGGCGATGGTCTTCGCCCTCGTCGAGATCGCCCTCATCCTGCGGGTGGTGCCCGAATCGTCCCTGCGCACGGGCGGGAAGTTCGACTTCGTCGGCGCGCTGGGGCTCTCGGCTGCGCTGACCTGCCTGCTGCTGGCCATCTCCAAGGGCAACGAGTGGGGCTGGTCGAGCGCCCTGGTGCTCGGCCTGCTCGCCGGAGCGGTCGTCGCCCTGCTGCTGTGGGGCGCCTACGAGCTGCGGACCGCCGCTCCGCTGGTGGACCTGCGGGTGTCGGCCCGGCCGACCGTGCTGCTGACCAACATCGCGTCCGTGCTGGTGGGCATCGCGATGTTCACCGGCTTCCTGGTCGGTTCGCAGCTGCTGCAGGCCCCTCCGGAGACCGGCTACGGGTACGGCCTGTCGCTGGTGGTCGCGGGCCTGGTCCTGCTGCCGATCGGTGCCGCGATGGGCCTGTTCTCCCCCGTCTCGGCCCGGATCTCCCGCCGCTACGGTCCGCGCACCACGCTCATCCTCGGGGCCTGCGTGCTGGCGGTGGGCAACCTCGGCGGTTCGATGCTGCACGACCCGCTGTCGGTCGTGGTGGTGAACCTGACGATCTCCTCGATCGGTGGCGCCCTGGCCTACGGCGCGCTGCCCGCGCTGATCATGCGTTCGGTGCCCACCACCGAGACCGCCGCCGCCAACGCGCTCAACAGCCTCGCCCGGTCGATCGGCACCTCCGGGTGCAGCGCAATCGTGGTCGCGCTGACCACCGGTTCCCTGGTGCACGTGGCCGGCGGGACCTACCCGTCGATCAACGCCTACTCCTGGGTTTTCGTGGTCGCGGGCGGCGCGGGTCTGGTGGCCGCGCTGATCGCCGCGGCGACCCCGGCACCACCTCGGTACGAGGCTGTTACCCATCGGGTGGCCTTCGCGGTGGGGGGCTCGCGCTAGCCTGAGGTGCATGCCCACCACGGGGTCGATCGAGGAGCAGCGCCGCGATGCGTGCGCCACGCGGGAAACCATCCTGAAGATGGCGAGGCGGCGCTTCTCCTCCTGCGGTTACGCCGACGTGACGTTGCGCGACATCGCCGCGGACGCCGACGTCAGCGCAGCGCTGGTGGTCAAGTACTTCGGCAGCAAGGAGGACCTGTTCGCGCAGGCCTCGGGTTTCGAGCACGACGCCGAGAGGCTGCTGGACTGCGAGCTGCCGCACCTCGGCGAGCACCTGGTGCGCACGCTGCTGGACTACCACGATCGCACCCAGGGCGATCCGCTCGTGCGCGCGGTGTTCACCTCGTCGCGCCCGGCGGGCGGCCGCTTCCGCGACAACTTCGAGTCCCAGCTGGTCACCCGGCTCGCCGATCGGCTCGACGGGCCCCGGGCGCGACTGCGCGCCGAGCTGGTGTGCAGCCACCTGATGGGGCTCGGCGCCGCGCGCCTGGTGCTGCGCACCCAGGCGATCAGCGCCGAGCCCACCGAAGAGCTCGTGGCCCTCACGGCACCGCTGATCCAGCGGTGGATCGACGGTCCGCTCTAGGGACTGTTGAGGAATTGCTCTTGCGTAGCGGTGCGGGTAGCAGAACCTGAGCGGTTCCGTGGACTCCGTGCGCCACGACTTATGTATTCCGCTTACCCAGGGGGTGGACATCGGCGTCGCGGCGTACTCGCCACGAAACCGCTCAGAACCTGCGGCGGTGCCAACTGAGTCCCACACCTGGAACAGCGGCTCCGCCGCATTCCTGAACAGCTCCTAGGCCGAGCGCCCCAGCACCGTGGCGTGCGGGATGCCGTCGAGCGCCTTGCTGAACTGCTCGATGACGTCGGCCAGCGGTCCCGCGCTGTCGTCGTGCACGGCGAGCTCCTCATCGACCAGCGAGAGGTGCTTGTCGAGCAGGAAGAAGCTCTGCACCGCGTGCCGGGCGCCCAGCGAGTGCACCACCGGACGCAGCGCGTAGTCGATGGCCAGCACGTGCGCGACGCTGCCGCCGGTGGCCAGCGGCAGCACGGCCTTGCCCGCGAAGCCGAACTGCGGCAGCAGGTCCAGGAACGACTTCAGCAGACCCGAGTAGGCGGCCTTGTAGGTGGGCGTGGCCAGCACGATGCCGTCGGCCGCCGCCACCTGCTCGACCGCCGAGGAGATGGCCGGGTCGGAGACGTCGGCGCTCAGCAGCGCCTCGGCGGGCAGGGTCCGAACCCGGAGGTGTTCGGTGGTGCGCCCGGCCGCGGCCAGCCGCTGCGCGATGTGCTCGCCGATCTTCTCCGTCTTCGAGGTGCGCGACGGGCTTCCGGAAATGACCAGGACGGTGGACACGAGCTGCTCCCTGAATCTGGTCCGCTGCGGACCGTTACCGGGTTCGGCCGGATGCGGCGTCACCCCTGACTTCGTGGTTTCGTCAGGAGCGACAGCCCTGCGCCGTCACGCGCCGCAAGTCGACGTGCATCCGCCTGCTGAGTCTCGGAGTGGTCACGGATCCCATCGTCTTGGCGGTGCGCTCGCGGTGTCAACGAACGGTCGCCGGATCTCATCTGGCGGACGCCGGGAGCCGAACTCCCCGTTGCGCAGCTCTGGCCATCGAGGTGTCCGGAAGACGAAGCTGTCGGATGAACAACGAAGGAGGATTCATGTCATCAAGCCAGACCGCGCTGTGGCACCCGTTCGCGGACATGTTCGAGGTCAAGAGCAGCAGCTTCTGCGTCACCAAGGCCGAGGGAGTCTGGATCTACGACGACTCCGGACGCCGCTACCTCGACGGCACCGCGAGCCTCTGGTACGCCAACGCCGGGCACGGCCGCACCGAGATCGTCGAGGCCGCCGCCGCGCAGATGCGGGAGCTGGAGTCCTACTTCGTCTTCAACGACTACACCAACCCGCCCGCCGAGGCGCTGGCCACGCGGCTGTCCGAACTCGCCCCGATGCCGGGCGCCAAGATCTTCCTGACCACCGGTGGCGGTGAGGCCATCGACACCGCCGCGAAGCTCGCGCGGCAGTACTGGGCGCAGCGCGGGCAGCCGCAGCGCACCCACATCCTCAGCCGGGGCAACGCCTACCACGGCACCAACGGCCTGGGCACCAGCATCGGCGGCATCGAGGCCAACCAGGCCGGGTTCGGTCAGCTGGTTCCCGAGACGGGCCGCGTCGCGCACGACGACGCCGAAGGCCTGCGCGAGGCCATCGAGCGCATCGGCGCCGAGAAGATCGCGGCGTTCTTCGCCGAGCCGGTGATGGGCGCGGGCGGTCTCTACCCGCCGGAACCGGGCTACCTGGAGGCCATCGCCAAGATCTGCGCCGAGCACGGGATCCTGTTCGTCGCCGACTCGGTGATCTGCGGCTTCGGCCGGGTGGGCACCTGGTTCGGGGTCGAGCGCTGGGGCCTGCAGCCCGACATGATCACCTTCGCCAAGGGCGTGACCAGCGGTTACCTGCCGCTGGGCGGTGTGGTCGTGGCCGAGCACGTCGCCGAGCCGTTCTGGGAGGAGCCGGGCCGGGTGTTCCGCCACGGCGCCACCTACTCGGGCCACCCCACGGTCGCGGCTGCGGCCATGGCCAACCTCGACATCCTGGAGCGCGAGAAGCTCATCTCGCGCTCCGATGAGCTGGAGCAGCCGCTGCACGACGCGCTCAGCAGCGTCGCCGACCACCCGGCGGTCGCCGAGGTTCGCGGTGGTGTCGGCCTGCTCGGAGCCGTCGAGCTCACCGCGGAGGCGCTGCAGGCGGGCGGTCTGCCCAAGCTGCAGAAGAAGATCCGGGAGCTCGGTGTGATCGTCCGCCCGCTGGGCAAGGCCCTGGCCGTCTCGCCGCCGCTGATCATCACCGAGGACGAGATCGGCCTCATCGGCAAGGCGTTCGCGGAGGGCCTCGACGCCCTGGCCTGACGCGCGGGCGTCGTCGGAGCGGCCTCGACACGCGCGGCCGCTCCGACACGCGCGGCGCCCGATCGCCGTTCATCCCCTCGGCTATTACAGAGGCCATCCGTCTGGAACTTCCCCGTTGTGGAACCGATACGTCCGGAGGTGGTCCCGACCTGCTTTCGTCACGTACGTTTTTCACCAGATCGTGCGTCGTCGCAGATGGAGAAGGCTGTCGACGGCGGTTGCGATGTTCGCGGCGGCCCGCCGATCCCGGGCCGATCGGTGAACGGCAAGGCCGAAAGCAAAAGGGGCCCCTGCGCACAAGCCACCCAGTAGAGTTGGCAAAATACGGCTTCCGGGTGATCGACGCAGTGGGGGCGGACGGAGGAACTCAACCAGGTGAACACTCAGACCGCACAAGTCGACGACCTTCGACTGATCGCGCTTCCGAGCGCGGTGAACTGCACCGAGATGTTCGTGCGGTTCTCCCTGGCCGAGTGGTCTCTGCGCGAGATGACCGACATCGCCACGCAGCTCACCGGCGCCCTGGTGACGGCGGCCGTGGACGCCGCCGACCAGAAGAACCCCGGTTTCATCACCGTCCGCCTGCGCTTGAGCGGTGAGAGCCTCGTCGCCGAGGTCCAGGACGAGCAGGCCACGGTTCCCCCGCAGCTCGCGCCCGGTTTCGCCGAAGGCCGCTGCGGTGCGACCGCGCTGCGCACCGGCGGCACCCTGGTGTGGTGCGAGATGCCGCTGCCCAGCGGTGTGAAGGCCGATTCCGTCCCGCTCCCCCGCCGCTCCCGCAAGAAGAACGCGATGGCACCGCAGAACACCGAGGAGACCGCCGAGGTCGACCCCGAGGTCATCAAGCGCCTGCTGTCCGGACTGAGCAACGGCGGCTTGGACTGAGAACCGCCGAGTGGTCACCCTGCTCGGCGGTGCGGTAGCGGAAACCCGCGGTCAAGGCGCAGCGGCGGTGTGCCGGCCGAGACGCACGCCTGAAACGACGGCTCCGCCGCGCTCCTGAACCGGCTCCGGCGCAAGCAGGGTGACCTGGGCCTTGTTTCGCACGCCCGCACCCCGGGCACCTTCCGGGGCATGGACCAGGCAATGTTCCGCTCCGAACTGGCGCAGCAGCTGCGGGTGGACTCGGTTCGGGCCAGCACGGCCGCCGGTTCCGGGCACCCCACCTCGTCGATGTCGGCGGCCGACCTGCTGGCGGTGCTGCTCGACGGACACCTGCGACTGGATTTCGACCGTCCGGACAATCCGGCGAACGATCACCTGATCTTCTCCAAGGGCCACGCCTCGCCGCTGCAGTACGCCGCGTTCAAAGCGGTCGGCGCCATCGAGGACGACGAGCTGCTGACCTTCCGCAAGTTCGGCAGCCGGCTCGAAGGCCACCCGACCCCGGTCCTGCCGTGGGTGGACGTGGCGACCGGCTCGCTGGGCCAGGGCCTGCCCATCGGGGTGGGCCTGGCGCTGGCGGGCAAGCGGCTCGACCGGCTGCCCTACCGGGTGTGGGTGCTCTGCGGCGACAGCGAGATGGCCGAGGGCTCGGTGTGGGAAGCCCTGGAACACGCCGGGCACGAGCAGCTCGACAACCTGACCGCGCTCATCGACGTCAACCGCCTCGGCCAGACCGGACCCACGATGCACGGCTGGGACCTGTCCTCCTACTCCGCCCGAGCGCAGGCGGCGGGCTGGCGCACCATCGAGATCGACGGGCACGACCTCGACGAGATCGAATCAGCGCTGACCCAGGCCGAGGACGGCGACGGCCGCCCGGTCGCGATCCTGGCCGCCACCCAGAAGGGCAAGGGGGTCGCCGAGGTCGCCGACAAGCCCGGTTTCCACGGCAAACCGCTGGCGCACGCCGAGGAGTCGATCGCCGAGCTCGGCGGTCTGCGCGACCTGCGGGTCACACCCGCCAAGCCCGACGCCGACGCCAAGCCGCACGTGTTCGACACCGGAAGCGGCGGACTGCCCGCCTACGAGCAGGGCACCGAGCTGGCCACCCGCAAGGCCTACGGGCAGGCGCTGGCGGCGCTGGGCGACCGGCGCGGGGACGTGGTGGCGCTGGACGGCGAGGTGTCGAACTCGACCTTCGCGGAGCTCTTCCGCGATGCCCACCCGGACCGCTACTTCGAGATGTACATCGCCGAGCAGCAGCTGATCGCCGCAGCGGTGGGCATGCAGGTGCGCGGTTGGTGCGCGTTCGCCTCGACCTTCGCAGCGTTCCTCTCCCGCGCCTACGACTTCATCCGGATGGCCGCGGTGAGCCGGGCCGATCTGCGGCTGATGGGTTCGCACGCCGGCGTGGCGATCGGCGAGGACGGCCCGTCGCAGATGGCGCTGGAGGACTTGGCCGCGTTCCGCGCCGTGCACGGCAGCACGGTGCTCTACCCGTGCGACGCCAACCAGACCGTGCAGCTGGTGACGGCGATGGCGGATCTGCCCGGCATCAGCTACCTGCGCACCAGCCGCGGTGTGATGCCGGTGATCTACCCGCCCGGCGAGCAGTTCCCGATCGGCGGCTCCAAGGTGGTCCGCGACGGGAACGACGTGACGTTGGTCGGCGCCGGGGTCACGCTGCACGAGGCGGTCAAGGCCGCGGACGTCCTGGCGCACGAGGGAATCGAGGCCCGGGTCATCGACCTGTACTCGGTCAAACCCGTCGACTCCGGCACGCTGCGGCGCGCCGCGACCGAGACGGCGGGGCTGGTCACCGCCGAGGACCACTGGCCCGAAGGCGGTCTCGGCGAAGCGGTGCTCAGCGCGCTGACCGACCACCCCGCGCAGGTGCGCACGCTCGCCGTGCACGAGATGCCCGGTTCAGGTCAGCCCGCGGAGCTGCTCGGCCAGGCCCGCATCGACGCCACGGCCATCGCCGAGAAGGCCCGCGAACTGGCGTCCTGAGGTTTCCGCGCGTTCGGCCCGGGTAAGCGGTGGGCGAAGTGCTCGAACGGAGGAATCATGGTTCTGGCCGATCGCGCGGAGATGCTGCAGGTGCTCTGCCACGTCCGGTTCCCGGCGACCAAGCGGGAGATCGTGCAGCAGTGCGCGGAGCTCGGGGCCGGTCCTGAGCAGATGGACCGCCTCGACGAGTTGCCCGAGGGCACCTTCGTCGAGGCCGACACGGTGCTGCAGGCCCTGCCGCACCCGATGCACGACTGACGAGTCACGTCTCCTTGTGCCGGCGGCCGGTGAAGCAGACCGCGATCGCGCCGGCGGCCGTGATCATGCCCAGCGCGGCCGAGGTCCACACCAGGCCGCTGGCCAAGGACAGCAGCGACAGCATCGCGGTCAGCGTGAGCGCGGTGAACACCAGGACGCGGCGCATCATGCCCCAGCCCCGGTCACCTTCGAACCGCTCGAACTTCTCCGCGAGCTGAGGGTCTGCGGACTCCAGCGCCGTTTCGATCTCGGCGAGCATGTCCCGCTCGTGCTTGCTCAACATGACGAGCTCCTAGTGACGTCCCCTTTGACCCCAACGAGGTACTCGCTCCTCAACTGCCGCACGCGGCCCGTGGAGCTCATCCAGGCTCGCACGTGATCGCCTGCCGCCCCTACTCTGCAGTCGGGTGAATTTCGGCCCGCCGATGACCACCCGGTGATCACGCTCCGTCGCCGAAGACTACGAGTAGTGCAGAACTCCTTCGACGCGCTGCGCGCCGAGCTCGCCCTGCAGCACCAGGACGTCCAGGTGCGCGGCGGTTTCCAGCACCGCCATCATCTGGTTGAACACGTCGAGGTCGTCGAAGGCGCGCTCGCGACGGGTCCAGGTCAGCGCACGAGCGGCCTCGTAGGCCGTGCTCGCTCCGGCCGCGACGACCGCGGCGGTGGCCACCAGCCGAGCGTCGTGGTGGGCCAGCAGCTCGTCGACCCGGTCGTGGACGCTGTCGGTGACGGGCCCGTGGGCGGGCAGCAGTCGCATGTCCGGCAGGCCGCGCACCAGCCGCAACGAGGCCAGGTAGTCCCGCAGCGGGCTCGCGGTGGGCGCCTGCTCGAAGCCGATGGACGGGGTGATGTGCGGCAGCACGTGATCACCGGCGAACATCAACCCGGCCTGCTCCTCCAGGAACACCAGGTGGCCGCGGGTGTGCCCGGGCGTGGGCAGCGCGCGCAGCTGCCGGTCGGTCAGCCCGAGGTCGGTGGCGGCGTTGATCCACGTGTCGGGCTTCTCCCAGACGTGGTGGCGCGGCTCATCGGATCGCAGGCCCAGCAGCGCGTCGCGGACCGGTTTGGCGCCGTGCTCGGCCAGCAGTTCCAGCTGGCTGTCCATGGACCGGTGGTCCGGGGACATCAGCTGGTCGAGGGTGTCCCGCTCCTCCTCGCCGAGCATCACCTCGGAGCCGAACTCGCGGCGCAGGGTGAGCGCCTGCGTGTAGTGGTCGCGGTGCGCGTGGGTGACCAGGAAGCGGGTGATGTCGCCCGCGCCGGCGCCGATCCGGGCGAGGGCGGCGTCGAGCTGCTGGCGGGACTCCTCCAGGGCCCAGCCGCCGTCGACGAGGGTCAGCGAGTCACCGTCGGCGATGGCGTAGACGTTGACCGCGCGGAGGCCGTCGTTGGGCAGCGGCAGCGGGATCCGGTGCACGCCCGGAGCCACTTCGAACGCCCCCGGTTCCATCCACTCGTACCGCGACTCATCCATGCGACACCTCCAGAGACCCGATCTACCAGCTCTACCACACATACCAACCGGTTGGTGTGTGGCAACGCTCACTGGTGCAGTACACTCCCCGGATCCGGATCACCCGCGCGTCCACTGTGGACACGGGAGCGGACCTTGACCTTGTCGGCGCGAGAACCGCGGGTTCTCGCGGTGTGCAGATCGCGAACGGGCGGAGACCGCGTGTCGTTGCCGGAAGAGCTGTCCGAACAGCTTCTCGGGTCGATCATCGACGGGACCTACCCGCCCGGCGCCTGCTTGCCCTCCGAACCCGAGCTCGCCGAGCTGTTCTCGATCAGCCGGTTGACCGTGCGCGAGGCCGTCAAGGCGCTGCGGGTGCAGAACGTCGTGCGCATCGAACGCGGACGCGGCACCTACGTCAATCCACCGGCCGAGTGGACCTCGCTTCACCCGATGATCCGCGCCGCGACCTCCCCCGGTGCCGATCCCGAGGTCGTCGCCGGAATCCACGAGGCGCGGCGGATGCTGGAGTCCGGAATCGCCGAGCTCGCCGCGATCAAGCGCACCGACGCCGATCTGCGGCGCCTGCGCGAGCAGCTGCGGAACATGCGCGAGGCCGGCACCCCCGAAACGCGTGCCAACGCCCACATCGCGTTCCACCAGGCGATCGTGCGCGCCACCGGCAACGCCTTCGTCCCGCTGCTCTTCGAACCGTTCATGCGGCTGCTGTCCGAGCTGCCGGTGGAGACCGACCGCGGGGCGGTCGTCCGCCACGAGCGGCTGCTCGCCGCGATCGAAGCCGGTGACCCGACCGAGGCGCGCCGAGTCATGGCCGCTCACCTGCGTTCTCAGCAGAATCGCCCGCGAACCGCGTAACCTCGGCTGCGCATGATCGTTGATCTCCCGGAATTCCCGGGAGGTCTGAATGCGTCGCTCATTGCTGGCCCTGCTCCTCGCGCTGTTGACCGGGCTCGCCGGTCTCACCGCGGCCCACGCCGCACCGACGTCCGGGTGGACGGCCCGAGCCGAGGACCACCCGAGCTCGGTGACCGAGACCGACGTCGAGGTCCCTATGTCCGACGGCACCGTCCTGCGCGCCGACGTGCGGCGCCCGGCCGACGCCGCGGGCAACCCGGTCGAGGGCCGGTTGCCCGTGCTGCTGACCATCACCGCCTACAACAAGTCGGCCATCAGCGGCCCTGGCGCCGCGGCGATCGGCGGTGAACCGGACTTCTTCGTCGAGCGCGGCTACGTGCACGTCACGGTCGACGCGCGCGGCACCGGCTCCTCCGGCGGCGACTGGCAGGCGTTCAGCGCGCGGGAGAACACCGACTCCGGCGAGATCGTGAACTGGGCGGCTTCACCGGAACGGCCGTGGAGCAACGGCTCGGTCGGCATGCACGGCGCCTCGTACATGGGCATCAGCCAGCTGTTCGCGGCGGGCAACCGGCCGCCCGGCCTCAAGGCGATCTTCCCGCAGGTCCCGGCGGTGGACACCTACCGCGACGTGGTCGCCTCCGGCGGTGCGCTGGACGTCGGCTTCATCCCGCTGTGGATGGGCCTGGTCACCGGAACCGGGCTGATCCCACCGGATTACGGCCCCGCCGAGCCGGACAACGCGCTGCAGATGTACCTCGACCGCGTTCAGGGCACCACGAGCTTCACCGCGCCGACACTTCTGGAGGCCACCCTCGGCCTCAACGCCGCCTTCGACGGCCCCTTCTACGCCGAGCGCTCCCCCGCGAGCGTCCTCGACCGCATCGACGTCCCGACCTTCCTGGTCGGCGGCGAGTACGACCTGTTCCAGCGCGGTACGCCGATGGTGTTCGACCACCTGCGGCAGCGCGGCGTCCCGGTGAAAATGATCTTCGGTCCGTGGGACCACCTGCAGGGCAGCGGGGACGGCGTCGCCGAGGCCGGGTACGGCACGCTGCAGGAGCTCCAGCTGCGCTGGTTCGACCACCACGTGCGCGGACAGGCCGATCCGTCGCTGGACACCGACATCCCGCCGCTGACCTACCACGAGATCGGCTCCGGGCAGTGGTTCAAGACCGACCAGTGGATCGGCGAGCAGCGGGCCCGCAGCTTCCAGCTCTCCGGCACCTCGCTGCCCGGACTGCCCGGCGGGCTCGTCGATTCCGACCCGCAACCGGGCCGGAGCACCGTCGCACCGCTGCCGGTCTCCGGGCTGTGCACGCGTTCGACCAACCAGTGGACCGCGGGAATGCCCAACGCCATCGGCATCGCCCAGCTGTGCCACGACAACCGGTGGAACGACCTCTCCGGCGCGGTCTTCGAGACCGAACCGATGACCGAGGCGATGCGGATGCGCGGGCCGATCAACGCCCACCTCCACGCCTCCACGCCGACCGGCAACGGGATGCTGTCGGTGTCGGTGTCCTCGGTGGCACCCGACGGAACGGTCGACCGGCTCACCGGGGGTTGGCAGGTGCTCTCGCACCGGGCCCTGGACGAGTCCCGCTCGCGCTACCTCGACGGCGAGCTGATCCAGCCGTTCCACCCGTTCACCAAGGAAGCGCAGCGCACGATGGAGCCCGGCGAGGTCGAGCCGGTCGACGTCGAGGTGTTCCCGACCGGCGCGGTCATCCCACCCGGCCACAGGCTGCGGATCTCGGTGCAGGCGTTCGACGTTCCGCACCTGCTGCCCACGGTGCGCGACCTTCCCGCCGCGCTGTCGCCCGTTGCCATCCACAACTCCCCGGAGCATCCTTCGGAGATCACGCTGCCCGTCATCCCGGCCACGGAGGGAACCCGATGACCGTTGCGGTCACCGACATCGTCGACACCGCCCGCTACCCGCTCCACGATCCAGGCGGCGCCGGCTGGGTCCGGGCGGTGGAGTCCGTGCGCGCGGAACTGCGCGACTCCGGGTGCAGCGTGCTGCGCGACTTCGTGGCCGCCGAGCACCGGGAGGCGCTGCGCGCCGAGTGCGCGAGCATCGCCGATCGCGCCTACTACGAAGAGCAGACCGTCAACGTCTACAACACCGCGCCCGACGACGCGCTGCCCGAATGGCACCCGGCGAGGCGGACCACGTTGCGCGGCAACGCCTTCGTGGCGCGCGAGGACATCCCGGCCGAGCACCTCATCCACCGGCTCTACACCGACGAGCTGTTCCAGCGCTTCCTCGCCGACTGCCTGGAACGGCCCCGGATCCACCCGCTGGAGGACCCGCTGGCCGGACTCGTGGTCAACATCGTCAACCCCGGCAAAGAGCACCCGTGGCACTTCGACACCAACGAGTTCGCGGTCAGCATGCTCACCCAGCAGCCCCGGTCCGGCGGGGTCTTCGAGTACTGCCCGCACATCCGCTCGGCCGAGTCGGAGAACTTCGCCGACGTCGCTGAGGTGATCACCGGCGGCGGGCGGGACCGGGTGCGCGAACTCCCGCTGCGACCGGGTGATCTGCAGCTGTTCCACGGCCGGTACGCGTTGCACCGGGTCAGCGCCGTCGCAGGGGAAGTGGCCCGGCATTCGGCGATCTTCGCCTACAGTGATCGTCCAGGGGTGGTGGGATCCGCGGAACGCACCCGGCAGCTGTTCGGCCGGGTGACCGCGGCTCACGGGACCACCGCCCGCACCGACGACCTGCTCGACTGAGGCGTTCGTCGAAGCCCCGGCGGTGCGAGCCGCCCGGGGCTCACCAGGACGAGGAAGTGGCTCCGCCACTTCGAAACAGGACCTAGAGACGATCGAGGTTGCTTTGCGCACCAGCACTTTCGGCAACGAGGACGCGCTCCCCCGGGTTCCGCTGCCCACGCTCGAGGACAGCGGTGCCCGGTTCCTGCAGTGGTGCGCGCCGCTGCTGAGCGAGGACGAGCTGTCCGCCACCCGGCAGGCCGTCGAGGAGTTCCTCGACTCCGGCGCGGCCAAGGAGCTGCACGCCTCCCTGACGGCCTACGCGGGCCAGGACGACGTGCACAGCTGGCTGGACGAGTTCTGGCGCGACCGCTACCTGGGCCGCCGGGACCGGATCGCGCTCAACGCGAACTTCTTCTTCCTGTTCAACGACACCGACGACGACCAGATCGGCCGCGCCGTGCGGCTCATCGCGGCGTCGGTGGACCACAAGCTGGCGTTGGACACCGAGTCGGTGCCTCCGACGGCGCGGCGCGGACAGCCGCTGTCGATGCAGCAGCACCGCTACCTGTTCTCCACCACCCGCATCCCCCGCGCCGAGCGCGACGGGGTGCGGGCGCCCAACACGCCCGAGCAGCCCGGGCCCAGCCAGGCCCGGCACATCGTGGTGTTCTTCCGCGGCAACGCCTTCCGCCTCGACGTGATCGGGCAGGACGGCGTCCCGCACACCCTCGACGAGCTCGCCGAAGCGCTTCGCCAGGTCATCGCCACCACCGACCGCGGACCCGGCGTCGGTGCGCTGACCAGCCACGACCGGGCTCGCTGGGCGGCCAACCGGGAGGCGCTGCTGGTCGACAACACCGGCTCGGTCGACGTGATCGAGACGGCGCTGTTCTGCCTGGCGCTGGAGCACGAGCTGCCCGGCGACACCGACGGCAAGTGCAAGCAGCTGCTGGCCGGAGACCCGACCGACCGCTGGTTCGACAAGGGCGTCACGCTCATCGTGTTCCCCGACGGCTCGGCGGGCATCAACGGCGAGCACTGCCTGCTGGACGGCACCACCATCGTCGAGTTCGTCGACTCGCTGATGGCGGGTACCGCCGAATCGCACTCGCAGGCCTCGGGGGCGGCACCGCAGGGCGCGCCGGAACCCCGGGCGCTGGAATTCCGCCTCTCGCCCGAGCTCTCCGGCGAGGTCGAGGCGGCGGCCAAGGACTACCTGGCCTACGCCGACGCCACCGCGACCCGCACCGTGCGCTTCGACGACTTCGGCTCGGAGCGCTCCAAGGAGCTCGGGGTCTCGCCGGACGCGTTCGTGCAGATGGCCTTCCAGCTGGCGCACCGGCGTTCCAAGGGCTTCACCGGGGCGACCTACGAGTCCATCGCGACCCGCCACTTCCACCACGGCCGCACCGAGGCGATGCGGGTGGTGACCCCGGAGATCCTCGAATTCGTCGCCGCGATGGAGGATCCCGACGCCGACCGGTCCGCCCGCGAGCAGGCGTTCCGGCGCGCGGCCGACGCGCACGTCACGCGTGCCAAGGAGTGCCAGGCCGGGGACGCCCCCGAGCAGCACCTGTGGGAGCTGCAGCTGATCGCCGGCCGCCGGGGACAGGACTTCACCCCCGCGCTGTACTCCTCGCCCGGCTGGCAGAAGATGCGCGACGACTACCTGAGCACCAGCGCCGCACCGTCGGTGAACATCCAGTACTTCGGATTCGGCGCCACCAGCGAGCACTGCATCGGAGTCGCCTACGTGCTGCTGCCGCAGAGCTTCAACGTGCACCTGAGCACGCCGCGCACGGTCGGCGAGCAGATGACCGCCTTCGCCGACCAGCTCGCCCGCGCGATCGACGAGCTCACCGACCTCGTCGGCTCCGGATCATGAGCCTGACCGGAGAGCGCAAGGCCGACTTCAGCGACATCTACGCCCAGCCGGACCCCCGGGCGTACGTCTCGACGCTGGAGCGGTTCGAGTACCAGATCCCGCAGCGCGCCACCCCGATCTTCCGCGAGGTGATCGGGGCGGCGCGCCCCGGGCGCGTCTTGGACGTCTGCTGCTCCTACGGCATCAACTCGGCGCTGCTGAAGTCGGCTCAGGACCCGCGCGAGGTCCTCACCCGCTACACCGATCCGTCGGTGGCTCGGTGGTCGGCCGCCGAACTGGCCGCGGCCGACCGGGAGGAGTTCACCGGCGACTTCGACGTCGTCGGCTTGGACGTGTCGGAACCGGCGATCGCCTACGGCCGCGAAGCGGGCCTGCTGACCGACGGGTGGGCCGAGAACCTCGAAACCACCGACCCCTCCCCCGATCTCGTCAAGGGGGTCGCCGACACCGGCCTGATCATCTCCACCGGGGGCGTCGGCTACGTCGGCCTGCCGACCTTCGAACGGCTCCTCGGCGCGGTCGACCGGCCGCACGAGCTGTGGCTGGCGATCTTCGTGCTGCGCGTCTTCGACTACTCCGACATCGCCGGGCTCCTGGCCGACCACGACCTGGTCACCGAGCGATTACCCGGAACCTTCCCGCAACGCCGCTTCGCCGACACCACCGAGCAGCAGGCGGCCGTCCACGACGTCGAACGCCGAGGCCTCGACCCCGAAGGCCTCGAAGCAGCCGGCTGGTACCACGCCCACTGCTACCTCACACGTCCCCGCAACGCCGAAGCCCCACTCACCTCCACCTGAACCCGCCCCTGCTCAACCCGGTCGAGGGCCACCTTTTCGAATTTCGCGCGAAATTCGAGTCCTGAGCTCCGCGGTCAAATTTCGCGCGAAATTCGAATTGCACCCCGCACCCGGGCGTGTCTCAGCAGGTCACGGCCCCGGGAGCCGGGCTGGGTTCGAACTTCGCGCGAAATTCGAGGCCTGAGGTTCGCGGTCGAAATTCGCGCGAAATTCGAATCGGTGGACCGTGTTGTCGGCCCCTGGGTGGTTGCTCGGGGCCGACGACGCGATTCCGGGTTACTTGATCTCGCAGATGGTGACGCCCTGGGTGACGGAATCGCCGGGCTTGGCCGTGAGGCCGGTGACCGTGCCCGACTTGTGCGCGGTGACCGGGTTCTCCATCTTCATGGCCTCCAGGACGGCGATCTGGTCGCCCTCGGCGACCTCCTGACCGTCCTCGACCGCCACCTTCACGATGGTGCCCTGCATCGGCGCCGCGACCGCGTCGCCGGACGCCGCACCACCGGCCTTGCCCGCGGCCCGCTTGCGCGGCTTGGCCTTCGCCGCCGGGGCCGCCGAGGTCGCCGCGAACGCGGCGGGCAGCGAGACCTCCAGGCGACGGCCGCCGACCTCGACGAGGATCGTCTGCCGCTCCTCGGACTCCTCGCCGGCTTCAGCGGCACCCGTGTGGGGCTCGATGGTGTTGTCGAACTCGGTCTCGATCCACCGGGTGTGCACGGTGAAACCGTCGGTGCCGACGAACGCCGGGTCGCGCACGATCGCGCGGTGGAACGGCAGGACCGTGGCCATGCCCTCCACCTGCATCTCGTCGAGGACGCGACGAGCGCGCTGCAGCGCCTGCTGCCGGTCCGCGCCGGTGACGATGATCTTGGCCAGCAGCGAGTCGAACTGGCCGCCGATGACGCTGCCGGTCTCCACACCCGCGTCCACGCGGACGCCCGGTCCCTGCGGGGCGACGAACTTGGTCACGGTGCCCGGCGCGGGCAGGAAGTTGCGGCCGGCGTCCTCGCCGTTGATGCGGAACTCGATGGAGTGGCCGCGCGGTTCCGGGTCGGCGCCGAGATGCAGCTTCTCGCCGGAGGCGATGCGGAACTGCTCGCGGACCAGGTCGATGCCGGTGGTCTCCTCGGAGACCGGGTGCTCGACCTGCAGCCGGGTGTTGACCTCCAGGAACGAGATCGTGCCGTCCTGGCCGACGAGGAACTCCACGGTACCGGCGCCGTAGTAGCCGGCCTCGGAGCAGATCGCCCGCGCGGCCTCGTGGATCCGGCTGTGCTGGTCCTCGGTCAGGAACGGCGCCGGGGCCTCCTCGACGAGCTTCTGGTGGCGGCGCTGCAGCGAGCAGTCGCGGGTTCCCACCACGACGACGTTGCCGTGCTGGTCGGCGACCACCTGCGCCTCGACGTGACGCGGGCGGTCCAGGTAGCGCTCGACGAAGCACTCACCGCGCCCGAAGGCGCTCTCGGCCTCGCGGACCGCGGAGGCGAACAGCTCCGGGATCTCCTCGATGGTGCGCGCGACCTTCAGGCCGCGACCGCCACCGCCGAAGGCGGCCTTGATGGCCACCGGCAGCCCGTGCTCCTGGGCGAAGGCCACGACGTCGTCGGCGCCCGGGACCGGGTCCTTGGTGCCGGGCACCAGCGGCGCCCCGGCGCGGGTGGCGATGTGCCGGGCGGTCACCTTGTCACCGAGGTCGCGGATGGCCTGCGGCGACGGGCCGATCCAGATCAGACCGGCGTCGAGCACGGCCTGGGCGAAGTCGGCGTTCTCCGACAGGAACCCGTAGCCGGGGTGCACCGCGTCCGCGCCGGAGCGCTTGGCGGCGTCGATGATCTTGTCGATGTTCAGGTAGGACTCGCCGGGCGTGGAACCGCCCAGGGCGAAGGCCTCGTCGGCCAGCCGCACGTGCTGCGCGTCGGCGTCCGGCTCGGCGTAGACCGCGACGGAGGCGATTGCCTCGTCCTGGCAGGCGCGGATGACCCGCACCGCGATCTCACCGCGGTTGGCGATCAGGACCTTGCTGATCGGCGTCACGTCCACAGTGGTCAACTCCTCATGTACCCGGCGCGACGCCGGAGCAGGCGGAAAACGTCAAGTCTGGAAACGAGGTTCAGCCCGGCAGGGCCGAGGCCCGCCACCCGTGCGGTCCCGGCCGGAGCGGGCGGCGGCCCGCCGGGTGGCGCACCGCCGCGATCGGGTCACCCCACAACGACATGGGCTCGGGCGCGTCCTCGGGAGTCCGGGCGGCGGCCGCGCCGGCCAGCGCCGCGGCCACGGCGGCGATCTCGACGTCGTCGGGATCGCCGCGCACGATGCGCAGCACCGGCCGCTGCGGGGATTGCTCGCTCATCGGATAGCTCCTTGCTTCGCCGATTACAGCGGGATGTTGCCGTGCTTCTTGGCCGGCAGGCTCGCTCGCTTGTCGCGGAGCATGCGCAGCGACCGGGCCACGTAGCCGCGGGTGAACGACGGCGGGATGACCGAGTCCACGTAGCCGCGCTCGGCGGCCGTGTAGGGGTTGCACAGGGTGTCCTCGTACTCCTGCTGCAGCTGGGCGCGCAGCGCCTCGACGTCCTCGCCGGCAGCGGCGGCGTCGGCGAGCTGGCGCCGGTAGAGGATGTTGGCCGCTCCCTGCGCGCCCATGACCGCGATCTGCGCGGTCGGCCACGCCAGGTTGATGTCGGCTCCGAGGTGCTTGGAACCCATCACGTCGTAGGCGCCGCCGTAGGCCTTGCGGGTGATCACGGTGACCAGCGGGACGGTGGCCTCGGCGTAGGCGTAGAGCAGCTTGGCTCCGCGCCGGATGATGCCGTTCCACTCCTGGTCGGTGCCGGGCAGGAACCCCGGCACGTCGACGAAGGTGAGCACCGGGATGTTGAAGGCGTCGCAGGTCCGCACGAAGCGCGCGGCCTTCTCGCTGGCGCCGATGTCGAGCGTGCCGGCGAACTGGGTGGGCTGGTTGGCCACGATGCCCACCGGCTGGCCCTCGACTCGCCCGTAGCCGGTGATGATGTTCGGCGCGAACAGCGAGGAGACCTCCAGGAACTCCCCGTCGTCGACGACGGTGGAGATCACCTGGTGCATGTCGTAGGGCTGGTTCGGCGAGTCCGGGACCAGCGTGTCGAGCGCGCGGTCGTCGTCGGTGATCGCGTCCGCGATCGCCCCGGCACCGGTGTCGGCGCCCTCGAAGACCGGCGCCTCGGAGAGGTTGTTGCTCGGCAGGAACGACAGCAGTTCCTTGACGTAGCCGATGGCGTCGTCCTCGTCGGAGGCGAGGTAGTGCGCGTTGCCCGAGCGCGAGTTGTGGGTGTGCGCGCCGCCGAGCTCCTCGAAGGTGACGTCCTCGCCGGTGACGGTCTTGATGACGTCCGGGCCGGTGATGAACATGTGCGAGGTCTTGTCGACCATGACGGTGAAGTCGGTGATGGCCGGCGAGTACACCGCACCGCCCGCGCACGGTCCCATGATCAGCGAGATCTGCGGGATGACACCGGAGGCGTGGGTGTTGCGCTTGAAGATCTCGGCGTAGAGGCCCAGCGCCGCCACGCCCTCCTGGATGCGGGCGCCGCCGGAGTCGTTGATGCCGATCAGCGGGCAGCCGGTCTTGAGCGCCAGGTCCATGACCTTGACGATCTTCTCGCCGAAGACCTCGCCGAGCGAACCGCCGAAGACGGTGAAGTCCTGGGAGAACACGCACACCTTGCGGCCGTCGACGGTGCCGTAGCCGGTCACCACGCCGTCGCCGTAGGGGCGGTTCTCCTCCATCCCGAAGTTGGTGGAGCGGTGCCGCGCGTGCTCGTCGAGCTCGACGAACGAGCCCTCGTCCAGCAGCATGTCGATGCGCTCGCGGGCGGTCTTCTTGCCCTTCTCGTGCTGCTTGGCCACCGCGCGAGCCGAGCCGGCGTGCACCGCCTCGTCGTTCCGCCGGTACAGATCCGCCAGCTTGCCCGCGGTCGTGTGGATGTCGGGCACATCAACCGGCGGCTGACCGACCGGCTCCGTCGCGCTGCTCATGCAACCAACCTGTCCTCGTTACCTGCTCGGTTCCAGTATCCGCAGGTCTGCGCGCAGCCTGTCGCCGTCGGTTCGGCGGGCGGATCTGTCTCGCCGGAGATTAATAGCCCGGGGTTGATCGAGTCAAACCCACAAGTGACCGACCACTAGCCGCGCCGAGGCGGTTCAGCTGGCTTCTCCTGCCCTTTCTCCCTCTAAGTGAACGGCGGGTAGCGCGCCGGCTCAGGCCTCGACCGGTGTTTCCAGCATCAGCGCCGAGCCCAGGCGCAGCACGGCGACGGCGTCGCGGATCGGGCCGGTGCGGGCCATGTCGTTGGCGGCGGTCAGCGCCGCCTGCACCAGGATCCGGGAGCGCACCGGGTCCAGCTCCGGGCGCGCCTCGCACAGCAGTCCGACCCACTCGGCGACGTAGGCGTGCTGGGTCTGGCGTGCGCGGTGGCGTTCGGCGGCGGGCAGGTGGCCGACCTCGCTGACCAGGATGTCGATGAACCCGCCGTGGTCGAAGGCGAAGCGGATGTAGGAGCGCAGCAGGGCTCGCAGCGCCTCGGCGGGGTCGGCCTTGGTGGCCAGGGTGCGCTCCAGCTCCACCTCCAGCCACGCGTTGCCCCGGGTGATCACCGCGCTGAGCAGCTCCTGCTTGCTGGCGAAGTAGTTGTACAGGCTGGGCCCGGCGATCCCGGCCGCAGCGCCGACGTCCTCGGTGGTGATCTTGGTGTAGCCGGCGTCGGCGAACAGCCGGGTCGCCGCGGCCAGCAACAGCCTCCGCCGCGAGGCTCGCCCGGAGAAGCGTTCCAGCTGGTCGGGGCGGGCTTCCGGGCGCGGGGCGAGCTCCTGCGGCGGCCGGGTGCCGATGATCACCACCATCTCGCCGAGCAACCGTTCGAACTCCCGCCTCCCCAGCTGCACCTGGTGGTAGGAGGGGCTGGTCAGGACGCTGAACATGCACCAGGCGCGGAACCGCGCATCGGCGTCGCCGAGTTCGGGGCGGAACGCCCGGGCCAGGCGGGTGAGCCCGCGCGCGACCTCGCGCAGTTCACCGCGCAGCACGTCACGACGCTCCTCGGGCAGCCGCCGGGACTCCCGCTGCCAGAGCACCCCGAGCTGCCGGTGGTCGAGCGCGGTCGCGGCCAGCCGGGCCACCACGTCCTCGACGTCGCCCGGCTCGGCGGTGATCTCGACGAACGGGTGCAGCTCGTCGAGCACGACGTGGGTCAGCAGCTGCTGCTTGCCCGCGAAGTGCCGGTAGAGCGCGGAGGACCCGACGCCGACGGCCTCGGCGATGTCGCTCATGCCGACCTGGTCGAAGCCGTCGCGGTGGAACAGCTCGGCCGCGGCTGCGGTGATCAGCGCTCGCCGGTTCCGGGGCCGCGTGTTGCGCGCGGGAGGACTTCCCACCTCGGCCATCACCACCTCCGTTCGCTCCGGGTGCCGTGTCCGGCCGAGGCTATTTCGCCTCGCGAAGCGGAACAACCTCGGCTCATCTCCGCGACGAGAACCGCGGTCTTCGCCCGCACGTCTCCCGCTGTTCCCGCTCTCGTTGCGCCGGGGCGGTTGCGGGCTGATACTCGCCGTGCCAATCCGGGCGATCGGTATCGCACCGGGGGTCCGTTTTGTCCTACGTGGAGGGCTTGTCGTCGTCGAAAACCGCAGAATCTTCGGATAATCTGCGATCGCCTCTTTGTCACTACTGTTCACAGTGGACGGAACCACATGTCCGAGCTCGCTCGAAGCCTCGGCGTCACCGACACCGACGCCCGCCGCCGATGGATCGCCGACATCCTCGTCGACTCCTTCTCGGAACTCATGGAACGCGACCCGGCGGCGTTCCGCACCAAGTTCCGCAAGATGGCGGCCGACCCGTTCGCCTTCTACCGGGGCAGCGCGTGCCTGTTCTACTCCGACGTCAACCGGCTGACCGACCCGTGGGCCGACGAGCGCACCAGCAGGGTGTGGATCCAGGGCGATCTGCACGCGCAGAACTTCGGCACCTACATGAACGCCTCCGGAGTGCTGGTCTTCGACGTCAACGACTTCGACGAGGCCTACCTCGGGCACTTCACCTGGGACCTGCAGCGCTTCGCCGCGAGCCTGGCGCTGCTGGCCTGGAGCAAGGCGCTGCCCGACACCGACATCGTGGCGTTCGTGCGTCGCGCGGCGACCTCCTACCTCGACCAGGTCCGGTCCTTCGCCACCCAGAGCGGCGATTCCGACTACTCGCTGCGGCTGTCGACCACCGACGGCACGATCCACGACCTGCTGCAGCAGACCCGGCTGCGCAGCCGCACCGGACTGCTCGACCGGCTCACCGAGGCCGAGGGCTACGACCGGCGGATGCGGCGAGGTCCGAACATCCGGCAGCTCGACGACGCGGAGCGAGGCAGGGTCGAGAAGGCGTTCGCGCGCTACCTGGAGACCATCCCGCAGGAGAACCGGATGCGGGAGGTCGCCTACACGGTCAAGGACATCGTCGGTTCCAGCGGCTTCGGCATCGGCAGCGCGGGACTTCCCGCGTACAACGTGCTCATCGAGGGGCCGACCGAGGCCCTGGAGAACGACATCGTGCTCTCGATGAAGCAGGGCAACGTGGCCGCGCCGTCGCGGGTGGTCACCGACCAGCGCATCCGCGACCACTTCGAGCACCACGGGCACCGCACGGCCCTGTCGCAGCGCGCGTTGCAGGCCCACGCCGACCCGATGCTCGGCCACACCGAGATCGGCGGGGTCGGCTACCTCGTCGATGAGCTCTCGCCGTACGAGTCGGACCTGGAGTGGAACGACCTGACCGAGCCGAGCGACATCGTGCCGGTGCTGGACTACCTGGGCCGCGCGATCGCGAAGATCCACTGCGTGTCGGACGCGCAGTCGGACACCCAGCTGGTCGACTTCCAGGTCGAGGAGGCGATCCTCAACGCCGTCGGCGACCGGGAGAAGGAGTTCGTCGACTGGCTCGTGGAGTTCGCACTGCACTACGCCGACGTCGTTCGCGACGACTACCGCCTGTTCGTCGACGCCTTCCGCAACGGCGAGATCGGTCGGGTCACCGCCACCGCGGACTGAGCCTCACCCGCCCGCCCGCAGGGCCTGGAACATCAGGCGGTGGACCCCCTCGGCTCGTAGAGGGCGATGGCGCCGTTCCCTACCAGGTCCAGCGGGTGGCGGCGGCCAGCTCGTCAGGGGTGGCCTCGCCGAAGCGGGCTGCTTCACCCCTGCGGACGGTGAGGATCGCGTCGTGCAGTTCCGGCTCCAGCGCTTCTGCGAGCACCTCCGAGCCGGCGAGGGCGTCGGCGGCCTCCTCCGGCCCGGCCGGGAGGCGTTCGATCCCGGCTTCGGCGCGGTCTGATTCGGTCAGCAGCGCCGGATCGCCGGTGATCTCGTCGGGCAGCGTGAGTTCCTCGCGCACACCGGCGAGCCCGGCGGCGACCACCGCTCCGACGGCCAGGTAGGGGTTGGAAGTGGCGTCGAAGCACTTGATCTCGGCGTTGGCGGCCCAGGACTGGGTCCCTTCGGTGCCGGTGATCAGGCGCAGCGCGGCCTCCCTGGTCTCGCGCCCCCAGACCTGCCAGATGCCGGCCCAGCGGGACGGACCGAGTCGCAGGAAGCTCGCCGGGTTGCCGGCCCCGATGGCCACCAGCGCGGGCAGTTCGCGCAGCACACCGGCCAGGAACGCCTCGCCGCGCGGCTGCAGGCCGTAGCGCCCGCGACCGCCGGCGAACAGGTTCCCGCGCGAGTCGTGCACCGACAGGTGCAGGTGCGCGCCGGAACCGGCTCCCTCCGGGACGAGGCAGGGGGCGAAGCTCGCGCGCCAGCCGTGGCGGCGGGTGACCGCGCGGATGGTGTGCCGGGTGAGCACCGCGTCGTCGGCGGCGCCCACCGGGTCCTTGGCCGCCACCGACACCTCGGCCTGCCCGAGCGCGTACTCGGGGTGGAACTGGAGCACGTCCAGACCCTGCTCGTGCAGGGTCCGCACCAGCCCCAGCCCGTAGTCGGCGAGCGCTTCCAACCGCACCTGCCCGTAACCGGATCCGGTGACAGCGGGCACGAAGTCGTCGGCACCGGGCTCGGCCAGGGCCCACTCGTGCTCGAAGGCGGCCGAGACCGTCAGACCCATCGAGGCGGCCGCGGCGACCTGCCGGGCGGCGAAGGCCCGCTGGCAGGCCACGAACCGCGACCCGTCCTGGGTGTACTTGTCCGCGGGCGCCCACGCCCACCCCGGCATGGCCACCAGCCTGGTGAGCCGCGCGATGTCGGGGATCAGGCGCAGGTCGCCGTCGGGACCGCCGAGGTGGGTGCCGCGCAGCATCACGTCGTCGAAGGTGAAGGTCTCGAAGCACGGCGAGGCGCCGAGCCCGTAGCGGGCGAGCTCGGACAACCGGTCCAGCGGTGCGGTCTTGACCCGCACGATGCCCGCGTTGTCCACGAAGGACAGTTCCAGCAGCTCCACGCCCTCGGCCCGCAGTCGCGCCGAGGCGGGCACCAGCTCGGCCGGCTCCGATGCCGGAATCCGATCACCGCTCATCCACCCACGGTAGTCGCCGGAGCGCACCGACCGCAGCGGATTTCAGCGCGCGCACGCCAGCGCCCCCACGATCGGTGGTGGGAGCGGGCGTGCGCGGTGCTTCTAGTTCTGCTGTTGGGCCAGGAGTTGTTCGAACGGGACCGGCTCGTCGAACGGATCGGCGGCCTGGACCGCGGGTCGCTGCTCGATGAGCGCGGCCAGCTCGCCGGCCGCGCGCTCGACGCGGTCGGCCAGGGTGCTCTCACCACCGGTGGCCCAGTCCTCCGAGGCCGCGTAGACCGAGGTCGGCGCGACCACGGCGTGCAGGTAGGCGAACATCGGCCGCATCGCGTGCTCCAGCGCCAGCGAGTGCCGGGCCGAACCACCGGTCGCACCGATGACCACCGGTTTCCCCGCAAGGGCGTCCTTGTCGAGCACGTCGAAGAAGGACTTGAACAGCCCGCTGTAGGACGCCTGGAAGATGGGGGTGATCGCGATCAGCCCGTCGGCGGCGCGGACCGCTTCGAGCACCTCCTCCAGCTCCGGGCCGGCGAACCCGGTGACGAAGTTGTGGGCGATGGCCGTGGCGTGATCCCGCAGCTCCACGACCCGGACGTCGACCGGGGTGTTGTGCGCGGTGGCCGCGGCCAGCCGGTCGGCCAGCATCCGCGTCGAGGACGGGGTGCTGAGCCCGGCGGAGATCACGACGATGTCGCGCTCGCTCATTTCGCGACCTCCTGCTTCTGCTCCTCCTGCTGCTGCTTGGCCGCGAGCAGGGACTGGTGGGTCGGGGCGTCCGGCACGTGCGCGGGCTTGAGCTTGGCGAACTCCTCGCGCAGCACCGGCACGACCTCCTCGCCGAGGATGTCGAGCTGCTCCAGCACCGTCTTGAGCGGCAGACCGGCGTGGTCCATCAGGAACAGCTGGCGATGGTAGTCGCCGACGTTCTCGCGGAAGCTCAGCGTGCGGTCGATGACCTGCTGCGGGCTGCCGACGGTGAGCGGGGTGGCCTGGCTGAAGTCCTCCAGCGACGGTCCGCCGCCGTAGACCGGGGCGTTGTCGAAGTAGGGCCGGAACTCGCGGACGGCGTCCTGGGAGTTCTTGCGCATGAACACCTGGCCGCCGAGTCCGACGACGGCCTGGTCGGCCTTGCCGTGCCCGTAGTGCTCGTAGCGCTGCCGGTAGAGCCGCACCATGCGCTTGGTGTGCTCGGCCGGCCAGAAGATGTTGTTGTGGAAGAACCCGTCGCCGTAGTAGGCGGCCTGCTCGGCGATCTCGGGCGAGCGGATCGAGCCGTGCCACACGAACGGAGCCACTCCGTCGAGCGGACGCGGGGTCGCGGTGAACGACTGGAGCGGGGTGCGGAACTTGCCCTCCCAGTCCACGACGTCCTCCCGCCACAACCGGCGCAGCAGCGCGTAGTTCTCGATGGCCAGCGGGATGCCCTGCCGGATGTCCTGGCCGAACCACGGGTAGACGGGCCCGGTGTTGCCGCGCCCCATCATCACGTCCACCCGGCCGCCCGCCAGGTGCTGCAGCATCGCGAAGTCCTCGGCGATCTTCACCGGATCGTTCGTGGTGATCAGCGTGGTGGAGGTCGACAGGATCAGGTCCTCGGTCTGGGCCGCGATGAAGCCGAGCATCGTCGTCGGCGAAGAGGCCACGAACGGCGGGTTGTGGTGCTCGCCGGTGGCGAAGACGTCGAGCCCGACTTCTTCGGCCTTGAGCGCGATCCGCACCATCGCCTGAATCCGCTCGGCCTCGGTCGGGGTACGGCCGGTGGTCGGGTCAGTCGTCACGTCACTGACCGAGAAGATCCCGAACTGCATTGTGAACTCCCTGCTGAACCCGAGCCCGCGCCTTTTTGTACGAGCTTCAACTACTTGCGTGAACGAGTCTTCCCTACGAAGTATTCCAGGGAACCACGGCACGCCGCCAAGGCGACGCAGGTCACATTCGAGCCGGCTCCAGGGCCGACTCACCGGTGGCGTGTGGGCACCCGGGGACGTCCGGCCCGCTGCGTAAGATGCCCGCCGTGGCGTCTCCTGAAACCGCGACCGACCAGACCACCGAACCTCTCCAGGTGCTGCGACGAGTCTTCGGCTACGACTCCTTCCGGGGTACGCAGCAGGAGATCATCGACCACGTGGTCGCAGGTGGCGACGCCCTCGTGCTCATGCCCACCGGCGGCGGCAAGTCGCTGTGCTACCAGGTCCCGGCGCTGGTGCGCCCCGGAGTCGGGGTCGTCGTCTCACCGCTGATCGCCCTGATGCAAGACCAGGTCGACGCGCTCGCCGCGCTGGGCGTGCGCGCGGGATTCCTCAACTCCACGCAGAGCTACCAGCAGCGCCGCGAGACCGAGGACGCCTACCTCAACGGCGAGCTGGACCTGCTCTACCTCGCCCCCGAACGCCTCCGGCTCGACTCGACGCTGGAGCTGCTCGCGCGCGGCGAGGTCGCGGTGTTCGCCATCGACGAGGCGCACTGCGTGGCCCAGTGGGGTCACGACTTCCGGCCCGACTACCTGGCGCTGTCCGTCCTGCACGAGCGCTGGCCCGACGTGCCGCGCATCGCGCTGACCGCCACCGCGACCCCGGCCACCCGGCAGGAGATCGCCACCCGGTTGCAGCTGACCGAGGCGCGGCACTTCGTCTCCGACTTCGACCGGCCCAACATCCAGTACCGGATCGCGCCCAAGAGCGACGCCCGCAGGCAGCTGCTGCAGCTGCTGCAGACCGAGCACCTGGGTGAGTCCGGCATCGTCTACCGGCTCTCCCGGGCCGAGGTGGAGCGCACCGCCGAGTTCCTCACCACCAACGGCGTCACCGCGCTGCCCTACCACGCGGGCCTGGACAAGGCGGTGCGCGCGAAGCACCAGTCCCGGTTCCTGCGCGAGGACGGGCTGGTCATGGTCGCCACGATCGCCTTCGGCATGGGCATCGACAAGCCCGACGTGCGGTTCGTGGCGCATCTGGACCTGCCCAAGTCCATCGAGGGCTACTACCAGGAGACCGGTCGCGCGGGCCGCGACGGACTGCCCTCGACCGCGTGGATGGCCTACGGCCTGCAGGACGTGGTGCAGCAGCGCAAGCTCATCGACAACTCCGAGGGCGACGAAGCGCACCGCCGCACCCAGAGCAGGCACCTGGACTCGATGCTGGCGCTGTGCGAGACGGTGGAGTGCCGCCGTTCGCGGCTGCTCGACTACTTCGGCCAGCCGGATTCGAACCCCTGCGGCAACTGCGACACGTGCCTGAACCCGCCAGCCTCCTGGGACGGCACGGTCGCCGCGCAGAAGCTGCTGTCGACCGTCGTGCGGTTGCAGCGGGAGCGCAACCAGAAGTTCGGGGCCGGGCAGATCATCGACATCCTGCGCGGCAAGAAGACGCCGAAGGTCGAGCAGTTCCGCCACGAGGAGCTCAGCGTCTTCGGCGTGGGCGCCGACATCAGCGACAACGAGTGGCGCGGGGTGATCCGCCAGCTGCTGGCCCAGGGCTTGCTCGCGGTCGAAGGCGACTACGGCACGCTGGTCCTCACCGACAGCAGCTCCGAGGTGCTGCGCCGCGAGGACCCGCGGCAGGTGTGGCTGCGCACCGAACCCGCGAAGAAGCCCGCGGCCAAGGCGAAGGCCAAGGATTCCAAGCGGGTGCCGCAGGACATGCCGCCCGAGGCCGAGCCGGTCTTCCAGAAGCTGCGAGCGTGGCGGATGGAGGTGGCCCGCGAGGAGGGCAAGGCGCCGTTCATCATCTTCCACGACTCGACCCTGCGGCAGATCGCCGTGGTCGCACCGTCGACGTTGGACGAACTGGCGACGATCAGCGGTGTCGGCGAGGGCAAGCTCAACCGCTACGGCCAAGGCGTGCTCGACGCCTTGGCCGCCCCGGACGAGTGATCGGGCGTCTAGACTTCGCGCGGGAGAGCGGGTTTTCAACGGAAGCGGAGCAGATGAGCGACTGGACGGCCGGGACTCCACTTCGGGGCGTGAACACCACGGTCGCGCACAACGCGCGGGTGTGGAACCACTGGCTGGGCGGCAAGGACAACTACGAGGTCGACCGCAAGGTCGGCGACCACATCCAGGGCATGTTCCCGCTGATCGCCGACGTGGCGCGCGCCGACCGCGCGTTCCTCAAGCGCGCGGTCGCGCACCTGGCCGGTGAGGCGGGCATCCGCCAGTACCTCGACATCGGGACGGGGTTGCCGTCCGCCGACAACACCCACCAGGTGGCGCAGCGGATCGCCTCGGACTCGCACATCGTCTACGTCGACAACGATCCGCTGGTGCTCACCCACGCCCGTGCGCTGCTGACCAGCTCGCCGCTCGGCCGCACCGACTACGTCGAGGCCGACGCCCGGCATCCGAACGAGATCCTGCGGGCGGCCTCGCGGACGCTGAACTTCCAGAGCCCGGTGGCCGTGATGCTGCTGGGGATCCTCAACTTCATCCCCGACACCGCCGAGGCCACCGACATCGTCAAGCAGCTGGTGGAGGCGATCCCCTCCGGCAGCTACGTGGTGATCAGCCATCCGACGACCGAGCTCGACGGCGAGGCCAACCGCGAGGCGATGGCGTTCTGGAACGACAACGCCACTCCCCCGATCACCGCCAGGAGCGGGGACGAGATCGCGGCGTTCGTCGACGGCCTGGAGGTCATCGAACCGGGGATCGTCTCCTGCGCCCGCTGGCGCAACCCGGACGAGTCCGAGCCGAGCGTTCCCCAGTACGGCCTGGTCGCCCGCAAGCCCTGACGGCAGGTCACTTCTCGCTGCCGAGCTGAGCCATGAACGCGGCCGGATAGCGGTCGCCGCGCACCGAGCCGCGCGGGATGAGTTCGTCGATCCTCGCGAGGTCGTCCGCGTCGAGGGCGACGGCGTTGCTGCCGATCATCGAGTCGACCTGCTCCCGGCGTCGCGCGCCGACGACGGCTCGAGATCGACTGCGAAACGCTGCTCACCCCCGACGCGGACCTCAAGCTGCTCGCCTACTTCCCTGCTGAGGGCACCGACGCCGGGGAGAAGCTCGACCTCCTCCGGGCCATCGGCACCCAGGACCTGCACCCGAGCCCCTGACCCGCGCGGTGACCCCGCTCACGCGGACAACGCGTGCAATCGAACACCGACGCGACCGAAAAGGCGCTCTGACCAGGGACTTCTTGCTCTTGTGGTTGACGTCACGAGCACTCGCGCGCGCAGGCGTTTTCGCTGGTCGCACATGAACACCATCGGTTACGCTACGCAATCGATCACGGGGTGCAGGCCTGCTGACCACCTATTCGCGTGAAGACATCTTGAAGCTGCGACTACCCATGGTTACCTTCGGTTGGGCGAGTTACGGAACGGTCACGGCGGCAGCCGTCCCCGACGCAGCCGGAGCCCCCGAACGGTTGGGACCGCTTCCGTCTCGCACCCCCCGGACAATCCCTGCGCTCCCGAAAGGAAGGTCGTGTTCCGCCGCCGTCTTCTCCAAGCACTCCCGGAGTCCGTCCGCGAGGACCCCACCCGCCTGACGCATGGTCTCGCCGCTGCCGCGGTCCTGGCCATGGCCACCATCGCCCCGACCACTCAGGCGCTCGCAGCACCCGCCCCCGAGTCTGCGCCCGCCGCCCCCGCGGTGGTGTCGCAGGCCTCCCCGTAGAAACCCCACGATCTGAGGTGGACCGGAATGCGACCCCAACTTCCGGTCCACCTCTTCCCAACTCAACTCATCGACGCCGCCGCTTGCCGCCGAACGTGTAGCGCCCCGGACCCGGGGTGTCGATGGTGTTCTTGCCGTGCGTCATGTTCCGGCTGAACCGGCCGAGCTTGAACCCCCACGACGTGATGCGCGTGTTGTGGACGTTGAGGTAGATCGGCCCCAGTCTCACCCTCCTGTGCAGGTGAAATCCCATTTCTCGCACCTCCGCAGTACGTCACTTCCACCGCTCGCGAGCCGAACCCGCGGCGAGCCGGGCACAAACCCCAGCAAATCACACATCGGACACCTCCAGCCACAAAGTCGATCTTCGACGGCCACTCGCCCACCCCGAGCGCGAACGACGGTCGGCGGATTCGGCGACGAGGTCCGGCCCCGGAACACCGCGACAGGCGTTCGAGGGCCGGGGCGGGGCCGGTTACGGTAGCTTTCCTACCGCTGGGTAGGGCTTGCTCGTTGTTGGAACGCAGGGTTGGTTCGAGGTCGACAGATGAACCGTTGGATGGGCCGGCTGACGCGGGCTTGGTGGCAGTGGGCGCGCAACGGCGCCGCCATTACCGCGCGGACCCGGGAAGGCCGCCGGTTCGGGTCGATGGGGCCCCGCAGCCATCTGGCGTTCCCGCAAGGAGCGCTGACCGGGGCCGAACGCATCCACGTCGGCGCGGACTGCATCATCAACGAGCACTCCGTGCTCTCGGCGGGTTTGCCGGGAGCCGACCTGGGCGACGGTGAGCCGGTGATCGTGCTGGGCGATCGCTGCGTGCTCGGCCGCAACTCCGAGATCCTGGCGATGTCGTCGGTGGTGCTCGGTGACGACGTGTGGACCTCCAGCCGCGTGACGATCGTCGATCATCACCACCGCCACGACCTCACCGACGTACCCGTGGCCGCGCAGTGGCCGCTGCCGGTGCGGCCGGTGACCATCGGTTCCGGGACCGTGATCAGCACCGGATCGGTCATCCTCGCCGGAGCTCAGATCGGTGAGAACTCCATCGTCGCCTCCGGAGCCCAGGTGACGGCCGGGGTGTACCCGCCCAACAGCGTGCTGGCCGGGGTCCCCGCGCGCGTGATCCGCACCCACACCGCGGTCGAGGCCGACGCCGTCTGAGCGCTGTTCGAGCGGATCCAGGTGCGGGACTCGGTTCGCACCGCCGCGCGAAGCGGCTCCTAGCTCGCGAGGAACTCCAGCGCGAGGACCTGCACCTCGCCGACGGCGAAGCCGAGCAGGGCGCCGGTGGCGATGAGCATCCACTCCTCCTCGCGGAACGCCGGGCGCAGCAGCTCCTCGAACTCGTCGGCCTCCAGCTCCTGCATCTTGCTGACCAGGGTGTTGCGGATGTCCATGGCGTCGGCGGCGTAGTCCTCGACGTAGCTCATGGTCTCCGGCAGCTTGCTCATCACCATCTCGGCGATGCGGCCCTTGAGGTCCTGGTAGCGGCGCCCGCCGACGGCGAAGACCACCAGCGGTTTGGCGATGCTGGTGCGCCTGCTGAGCTCCTCGTCGACCTTGCGCGTCACCAGCGCCAGCACCTTGTCCGACAGCGGTCCGCGCATCACCTCTTCGATGACGTTGCGGGGCGTCACGATCTCCTTGGCGATCAGTTCGCCGTAGGCCTCGGAGACCTCCTTGCGGCGCTTGAGGAACAGGCCCTGCCACTCGAAGAGGCCGAAGTAGGTGGTCGGCTGCTGCGGCCGGAAGATCATCTTCAGCGCGAGCCAGTCGGTGAACCACCCCGTGAACAGGCCGAACAGCGGCATCAGGATCGGCGCCTTGAACAGCACCCACGCCGACATCTGCACCAGGCCGATGACGAAGCCGAACACCGCGCCGGAGCGCCGGATGAACTGGAACTCCTTGTCCCCGGCCTCCAGGAAGATCCGGTTCAGCAGCTCCTTGTCCCGCACCAGCGCGGAGACGACCATCGACTTGAGGTCGAAGACGTTGTCCACATCGGACTTGATCTCGTCCATGATCTCGGCCAGCATGCGCGGTGCGTCGTTCTGCACCCGCTGGATCATGGCCCGCCGCACGATCTTCGGCATCGCCTCCCACACGCCGGGCTGGTAGGTGGAGCCGACCTCCTCGACGATCTCCTCGATCGCGTGCCGGAGCGGCTTCTCGACCTCGGCGACGATGCGTTCGGGATCGAGCCGCTCGACGACCTCCTGCGGGCTCAGGAGCTGTTCGGTGAGCGTGTCGCAGGCGATCCCGGCCATCTTCGCCGCGTGCTTGGGGACGATGCCCTGCCAGCCCAAGAACGGCTTCTTCCCGCGGAAGTCCACCGGGTAGAACATCATCTTGATCGCGAGGATCTTGGTGACGTAACCGATCAAGGCGGCCACGAGCGGGATGGAGAGGTAGAGCATCCAGTGCTCCCCGAAGTCCTGGAGGATCGCTCCCATCGCACACCCTTCTTCCCCGGAAAAACCCCGAAACCGCCTGCACACCCCGCCGCAGTGGCTGCGACCATACCCGCCGCGGCTACGCGTTCAACGCGTCGCCGGTGGCCGGTAGCACCGTCGGATCGCATCGCTGCCAGAACCGCGCTCCCAGCTCGGAGATCCGCACGCTGCGGCGCACCACCTTCGTCGACTTCGCCGAGCGCAACGCTTCCCGGATCCGCGACTCGGTCTGCAGGATCTCGTACTGGTCGTCCATGCCCTCCAGCTCTGAGCCGATCTCGACCAGTCCCAGCGCGTGCAGGTGGCTCAGGTAGAGCGGAACCTCGTCGTGCAGCGCCACTCCCACCGCGCGACCGACGGTCGAGCCGTTGCGGAGCACGAACCTGCTGGTCCCGCCGATGCCGGCGCGCTCGGCGACGTGCACCACGGGATAGGCGGCTCCGTCACCGAGACCCGCGAGGATGCGGGCTTCGTCCGGGGTGATCAGCCGCAGGATGCCGGCGTAGAGGAATTCGCGGGCCTCGGCCTTGCTCTCGGTCGCCGAGCGGAACAGCAGCTCGGACATCGCCTCGCGCAGCCCGTCGTGGACGCTCACGACGTCCTCGTCCTCGGGAACCTCCGGGGCCGGCTCCTCCGCCTCGGCCTCCTGGCGTTCGTCGACCGAGTCCAGCCAGACCCGCACGCCGGAGGACACGGCCTTCTCGATGGCCTGCACCTGGCGTTCCACCTCGACGCCACCGGGCAGTTCGCGGACCAGGTCCATGCCGGTGCGCGCCACATCGCGTCCGACCCGGCTCGCCAGCCCCAGCAGCCCGCCGATCACGTTCGAGCCCGTCGCCTCCTCGGCCTCGTGGTGCTCCTCGGCGTGCCGACTGAGCTCGATCTCCCCTGTCACGCGGCCCCCTACCGTTACCCCGACTCATCGCGACCCGTTCCGACGTGGATCAGCGACGTGCGGAGTATGGCCTGACCAACCCCGCGCGGACCAGACCGGGGTCCCGTCGTTCTCAGGATGCGGCCTTGGCACGCGCCACGTTCTTCTGCAGCTCACCGAGCCCGCTCGCCTGATCGGAGCGGTCGATCCCGGACAGCGCTTCCGGGGGTCGAGGAATGTTGTCCCGAAGAGGTGTGGCCTGCGAAGACCCGGGTAGCCCTTTGCTATCCGTTCGGATGAGTAGACGAGCAAGGTCTTCCTCAACGAAGCGATCGAAGCCGGTGAGGCTGTGGAGCGGCCCGAGGAGGGGTGGTTTTCGTGACGGTGGCGAGTAACCAACAGAGCCAGGGTTCCGCCGTTTCCAAGCAACAGGCGAGCAGTCTCGCCGACGTCGTGGATCTCATCTTGGAGAAGGGCCTGGTGATCGATGCGTTCGTCCGCGTGTCGCTGGTCGGCATTGAGCTGATCACCATCGACGCGCGCGTGGTCATCGCCAGCGTGGACACCTACCTGCGTTTCGCCGAGGCGACCAACCGCCTCGACCTGCACGAGAAGGGCGGCAAGGACCTGCCCGAGCTCGTGGAGGGCGTCACCGAGAGCGGCTCGCAAGGCAAGACGAAGGGAATGATCGAGGCGGCCAAGGACACCGTCGACGAGTTCCGCGACAGCAGCCGCGAACGGGAAGCGGAGCCGGCGCGACCGAAGCGAAGCGCCAAGCGGAGGGAGCGGGAGGAATGACCGCCGAGACCGACCACCAGCAGAGCCGCGCGGAAACCACGCACGGCACGTACGTGTACGGGGTCACGCGAGCCCGAGAAGACGCCCCGAGCGACCTCCCTGCTGTCGGGGGCGATTCCGAGGTGCGCGCGGTGTCACGCGGCGGGCTGTCGGCGTTGGTCAGCGACCTGGAGATCAGCCGCCCGCTGGGCACGCCCGAGGACCTGCTGGCGCATGAGCGGGTGCTGGATGCCGTCGCAGCCGATACGACTGTGCTGCCGATGCGGTTCGGTTCGGTCCTCACCGATGTCGACGCGGTCACCGACGAACTGCTCGAGCCCCATCGCGACGAGTTCGAATCGGCGCTGGCCGAGCTGGACGGCGCGGTCCAGTACACGGTCCGCGGCACCTACCTGGCCGATGCGCACCTGCGCGAAGTCGTTGAGGAGGAACCCGCGATCGCCGAGCTGCGCGAGCAGCTGCGCGGCGTCGCCGAGGACGTCGGCTACGAAGAACGAGTTCGGCTGGGAGAACTGGTCCACGAGGCGGTTTCGGCCAAGCGCCAGGCCGACGCGGAGCACTTGGTCCGAGCGACCGAAGCGGCCGCGCTGCGCTCCCAGGTCCACGACGTGGTGGGCGAAGCGGAAGCGCTGCACGCGTCCTTCCTCGTCGATCGGGATCAGGTCCCGGACTTCGAAGCCGCGCTCGAGGAGCTCGCGCTGCGATGGACCGAGCGCGTCGGCCTGCGCCAGATCGGCCCGCTCGCACCGTATGACTTCGTGGGTGGGGACTGACATGGGTTTGATCACGGAGTTCCTCGACCTCCCCTTGAAACCGGCCCGAGCCGCGGTGTGGGTGGCGGAAAGGCTCAAGGAGGCGGCGGAGGCCGAGTACTACGACCCCGCAGTGGTGCGCAACGAACTGGCGAAGGTTGAGGACGCGCACGCCGCAGGGGAGTTGACCGACGAGCAGCGGGACGACCTCCAGAAGGCGCTGCTGGACCGCCTGATGCAAGCGCAGAACCCGACTGAGGAGACGTGATCCGCCGTGGCCGGTGATGCGAGGGACGAAGCTCAGCCGCGCCGGGAACGCCCGCGGCAGCGCCGGGCATCGGAGCCCACCGAGCGCCGACGTCGCCGACGCGAAGAGGACCAGGAGAAAGGCGCAGCGCAGCGGGAGGAAGCCGGCAGCCGGGAGGCGCCTGCCGGCGAGCGGACGGGCCGGCAGCTCGGGGCCACGGAGGCTGCGAAGCTCGCGGTGGACCACGTCACGGCGCTCACCGGGCGTGACTCGGAGGGAGTCACCTCGCTGGAACGCACCGACGATGGCTGGCTCGTGGGCGTCGAAGTCGTCGAAAGCCACCGAGTACCGGACAGCACGGATGTCCTGGCGGTGTACGAGGCGGAATTGGACCACAGCGGCGAGCTCGTCTCCTATCGCCGCCGCGACCGCTACGCGCGGGGGCGTGGAAACGAGCGCTGATCGAGGAGGACCCGGATGACAGAGCCGAACGGTGGAAGGACGGGACCCCCCGCGAGGTCCGGGCAGGCGGGGGCCCTGTCCGCCCGGCCCGAGTCCGCGAACCTGGCCGACATCCTCGAACGCGTGCTGGACAAGGGCATCGTGATCGCCGGTGACATCCGGGTCAACCTGCTCGACATCGAGCTGCTCACCATCAAGCTCCGCCTCGTCGTCGCCTCCGTGGAACGCGCGCGGGAGATGGGCATCGACTGGTGGGAGCACGACCCGTCGCTGTCCTCGGGGCAGCGGGACCTCGTCCACGAGAACCGACGTCTGGAGCGGAAGGTGCGCGAGCTCGAGTCCGGTTCCGCTGAGACTCCCCCGGACGTCGACGAGCACGAGGAGCGCCGTGGTGGCTGAATCGTTGACCTACGTCTACGCGATCACTCGCGGACAGGAAGCGAGCCTCGTGCGCGAGCTGCGAGGGATCGCTGGGGCGGCCCTGCGTTGGATCGAGGTCGCGGACCTGAGCGCCCTGGTCAGCGACGTCGACGAGGACGAGTTCGGCGAATCGGCGCTGCGCCGCAACTTGGAAGATCTCGACTGGCTGGGCACCGCGGTCCGCGACCACAACAGGGTCGTCGAGGCCGCCTCCAACCTCCTGCCGGTGGCGCCGATGGGGTTCGCCACCGTCTACTACAGCGACGGCCGCGTCCGCGAGTGCCTCGCGAACCGGGCGGAGAAGTTCGCGACCGTGCTCGACAAGGTCTCCGGCAGAACGGAGTGGGGTGTCAAGGCGTATGCGGACATCTCAGCAGGTCAAGCCGACTCGAGCGAGCTCGGCAGCGACCGGCCCGGCGCCGCGTACTTGCAGCGGGTTCGCAACCGCAAGAGGACCCGGGAGGAGGCGAAGCAAGAGGCGCTGCGCCACGCGGCCGACGTGCACGCGTCGCTCGTCGAGCTCGCGGAAGAATCGCGCTCCCACCCGCCGCAAAGCCGCGAGCTCGCGGGCTACGAAGGCGTGATGGTGCTCAACGGCGCTTACCTGGTCGACAACGCACGCGCAGATCGCCTCAAGGGGAAGCTCCGAGAACTGGCGCACGGCCACCCGAAGCTCAGGTTCGAACTCACCGGGCCGTGGCCTCCGTACTCCTTCGCCACGATCCTGGAAGACGAGCAGGAACAGCGATGACGCACGAGGAACGCGACTTGACGCCGGTGGAGCTGCGCGGACCCCAAGAGGTCGCGCTCGTCGACCTGCTGGACCGGCTCCTGGCAGGGGGCGTCGTCATCACCGGCGACATCACGATCTCGCTCGCGGACGTCGACCTCGTCAAGATCTCCCTGCGGGCGCTCATCACCTCCGTCCGCGCGGAGATCCCGGGCCAGGAGGCACCACCGACATGACCGAGCCGAACGACGACACGCACGTGCCCTCCCGACGTTTGCAGAATCGGGTCGAAGCGGACTCCGAGTCGATCAAGCGCGACCTCGTGCGACTGGTTCTCACGATCGTCGAGCTCGTGCGTCAGCTCATGGAACGACAGGCACTGCGCCGGGTCGACGAAGGCGATCTGTCGGAGGAGCAGGTCGAAGAGATCGGCCTCGCGCTCATGCAGCTCGCGGAGGCGATGTCCGAGCTCCAAGATCATTTCGATCTCTCCCCGGAGGATCTGAACCTCGACCTCGGGCCACTCGGGTCATTGCTTCCCGACGATCGGAAGCAGCCTTGAGCGGTGTCGTGCATCGGCTCTGGCACTGCGTGATCCGGTGATCAACCCACGCCGGCATCGCGGTTGCCCCCGAACACCGGACGGGATCGGGACCATCTCGTTCTCATCCGGACGCGGCCGTGGCACGCAGGACGTTCTTCTGCAGCTTCCCGGTGGAGGTCTTGGGCAGCTCACCGAAGACGATCTTCTTCGGCGCCTTGAACGCGGCGATGCGAGCGCGGACGAAGTCGATCAGCTCGGCCTCCCCGGTGCTCGACCGCTCCCGCAGGCTGACGAAGGCGACCGGGACCTCGCCCCACTTCTCGTGCGGTGCCGCGACCACGGCGGCCTCCAGCACGTCGGGGTGGGCGGTGAGGGCGTTCTCGACCTCGATGGAGGTGATGTTCTCGCCGCCGGAGATGATCACGTCCTTGAGGCGGTCGCGCAGCTCGACGTAGCCGTCGGGGTGACGAACACCGAGGTCACCGCTGCGGAACCAGCCGTCGAGGGTGGCGTTCTCGGTGGCCTCGGGGTCGCGGTAGTAGCCGAGCATGACGTCGTTGCCGCGCAGCAGGATCTCGCCCGGCGTCCGCCCGTCGGCGGGGACGTCGTGGCCTTCGGGATCGGTGACCCGGACCGGTTCTGCGACGACGTTGGCGATGCCCTGGCGGGCGATCAGCCACGCGCGGTGCTCCGGGTCAGCGCTGTCCCACTCCGGCTGCCACTCGCAGACCACGGCGGGGCCGAAGGTCTCGGTGAGCCCGTACAGGTGGCGGATGTCGAACCCGAGCTCGCCCATCCTCTCCAGCAGCGCCGGCCACGGCGGTGCGCCGCCCGCGAAGACGCGCAGCACGTGGTCCAGCGTCCGCGCGTCGGGGTGTTCGGCGAGCATCGCCAGCACGGTCGGCGCTGCGCAGAAGTGCGTGATGCCCTCGGCGTCGATCGCGCGCCAGATCTCGCCGGGATCGACCTTGCGCAGGCAGTGGTGCACCCCGCCGGCGGCCGTCACGGCCCACGGGAAGCACCAGCCGTTGGTGTGGAACATCGGCAGCGTCCACAGGTACTGCGAGGACGTGTCGAGCTTGGCGTGGTACGCCATCGCCAGGGCCTGCAGGTAGGCGCCTCGGTGGTGGTACATGACGCCCTTGGGGCGGCCGGTGGTGCCGCTGGTGTAGTTGATCGACAGCAGCGACCGCTCGTCGGCCACCTCGACGCGGTGCGGTTCGGCCGCGTCGACCAGGTCGTCGTAGGACTCCGAGTCGATCACCGGGATCGACTGCTCCCCCAGCACCTCTCGGTACTCGGCGTCGAGCAGGACCAGGCTCGCCCCGCTGTGCTCCACGATGTAGGCGATCTCGGGCGGCGAGAGGCGGGTGTTGAGCGCGACCAGCACCGCACCGGCCAGCGGGACGCCGTAGTGCGCTTCGAGCAGCAGGTGGGTGTTCGGTGCGAGCACCGCGACCCGATCACCGGGTTCGACTCCCCGCGCGGCCAGCAGTCCGGCCAGCCGCTGCGCGCGGTCCCAGAGCTGCGCGTAGGTGTCCCGGCGGTCGCCGTCGACGACGGCCGGCCGGTCGGCGAACACCGCCGCCGCGCGCTCCAGGAAGGACACCGGACTCAGTTCTCGAAAAGCGATCCCGGCCAACGCGAAACCTCCCTCTGCACCCGTCGTTGGGCGACCGGAGCATAACCACCCGAATCGCGTCCGGGCGAGGCTCGGCACTCGAAGTCGCCGGTTTCCGCCGCGATCGGCGATGAGCCCGGCCCGTGGCGCGGCGATCGCGGCGTGCGTCACACGAGAACTCCTCTGACCTGCGCAGAGTGGTACAGATCGAGCATGAGCACTCCCAGCGTCGGCGGTGACGGCTCCGTGCCCCGAACGGTCCACGTCTCGGACGCGTTGCAGGCTCGGCTGGACACCTTCCGCGACCAGGACACCGGCCGGACGACGACAACGGTGACCTTCGACGCGATCGAGCACTTCCGCGCCGAGCTGCCGGAGTTGGTGCGGGCTTCCCGAGCCCGGCTCGCCTCACCGGCGGCCGATGCGGCGGGGGTGCGCTATCTCGGTGCGGGACCCGTGCACATCCGGCTCCGCCCGGATGCCACCTGCGCGGAGTTGCTCGACCGACTGTCGACCGAACTCGGCTTGTCCTGGGAAATCTGGGTTCCACCGGTGCTCAACGCCTACCTGCCCGGGCGGAAGGAGCCCGAGAACATGCCGTGGCTCGTGCTTGAAGAGACGACTTGAAGCGCAGTGGCGCACTCGGTCGGGGCATCCGCCGGTCATGACGGCGGATCGCCGCGGTGCGGGCCTCAGAAGTCGAAGCCGCCGGGTTTTCCGTTGCGGTCGGCGATGAGCCCGGCCAGCGTCGCGATGGCGATCTCGGGTGGCGTGCGCGAACCGATGTTGAGCCCGATGGGCCGATGCACCCGCTCGATCTGGGAGTCGTCCACGCCGAGATCGCGCAGCGCCTGGACGTGCGGGCCCTCGTGGCGCGGGTTGCCCATGATCCCGATCCAGCGGGCCTCGTGCCGCAGCGCGTCGCGCAGCACGGGGCCGAGCTCGTCGCGGTGGTGGTCGGTGACGACCAGGTCCGCGCCGGGGCTCAGCTCCGGCACCTCCGCCAGGGCGTCCAGGCCCGCGGCACGTTCCGGGTCGGGTTCGACGAGCATCGTGACGTAGCCGAGGTCCCGGCCGTAGCGCAGCAGGTGTTCGGCGACGGGCGAGGCGAAGACCGCCACCAGCGCTCGCTGCCCGGATTCGGCTGGCACGTCACCGTGCGCGACCGCGCACGCGGCATCCTCGGTCATGCGCCCAAGCATGCCAGCCGCTCCCAGGCCGGGACCACCACCGCTACAGCCGCGTTGCGGTGGCCAGCCAGGCCGGAGCGTCCACCCGCGTTCCCTCGGCGACGCCGTGGGCCTCCGCGTGATCACCGCGCGCCACACCCCGGTAGCTGCTCGGGCGGACGCGCTCCAGCCGCCAGCCGTCGGTGAACACGCGCGGGAACACCGACTCGGCGACGCGCGGCCCGAGCGCGGGTTCGGCGTCGGCCAGCGCCAGCACGTGGACCGTCGCGCCCGGCCGGCACACGGCGTGCAGGCTGCGCAGGTACCGCAGCTGGTCCTCCTGCCCGAAGACGTGGAACAGGGCGCTGTCGACGACCGTGTCGAAGGGCCCGCCGGTCAGCGCCAGCGCGTCGGCGGTCTCGATGCGCGCGGGTACGTCTCGCGCGGCGGCGTTGGCCCGGGCGAGCTCGACGGCGTGCGGCGCCGAGTCGACGCCCAGCACGTCGTAGCCGAGTTCGGTCAGCAGGATGGTGTGCTCTCCGGTGCCGCAGCCGGGGTCGAGCACCGCTCCCCCGATCTCACCGCCGCGTTCGAGCTCGACGATCGCCGGCTGCGGCGCACCGATCACCCACGGTGCGGTGCCCGCCACATAGGCCTCGTCGAATACTGAGCGATCCACAGACGTTCCCATGAGGTGTCCCCTTCATCCGAGCAGGTCACCTCAAGCCTGCGACCTCCACCTAAGTAGAGGTCAACACGTCCGCGAGTCGCACCTGGGCGACGCCTGCGGCGCCGCAGCGGGCTGAGCGCGTTCGATCCGCCCGGGGCGCCGAACGTGACGCGAACCACTCCACGATCAACTTGGAATTACGGAGCACTCGCTTACGTTGGTTGATAGCGACAGACTCAAGTAGATGGCGGCGATGCTGAGCAACACCGTCACGAGGAGGTAAGTAATGGCGACGTTCTTCGGACCGGTCGGTGGCCCGTTCGACGAGTACTTCGCGCGCTTCTTCGGGGCCGAGGACTCCACGGGCGGCTCGCGCCGCGTCGACATCACCGAGCTGATGACCGAGCAGGCGCAACAGCTGGTCGGCGAGGCCGCGAAGTTCGCACGTGACCGCGGGCAGGGCAGCCTCGACGCCCTGCACCTGCTGTGGTCGGCCGCCAAGCAGGAGCCGACCCGGTCGCAGCTCGGCCAGCTGGGCGTGGACACCGAGTCCTTCGGCAAGCAGGTCGAGGGGCACCTGCCCGCCGCGGCCGGCCCGGTCGACGGCGAGTCCGTCTCGCTGACGCTGGCCGCGCGCACCGCGCTGGCCGACGCCCACCGGGTGGCTCGCGCGCTGGGCTCGACCTACATCGGTCCGCAGCACCTGCTGCTGGCGCTGTCGGCCAACCCCGAGACCGAGGCCGGCCGCCTGCTGGCCGGTGCCGGTGCGGGCCCCGAGGCCCTGCGCGACGCCGGGCAGCGGCCCACCCCGCAGCAGACGCCGGAGTCCAGCCCGAGCGGCGGCCAGACCCCGACGCTGGACGAGTACGGCCGCGATCTCACCCAGCAGGCCCGCGACGGCGGTCTGGACCCGGTGATCGGCCGCGCCGACGAGATCGAGCAGACCATCGAGATCCTGTCCCGCCGCACCAAGAACAACCCGGTGCTGGTCGGTGAGGCCGGTGTCGGCAAGACCGCGATCGTGGAGGGGCTGGCCCAGGCCATCGCCTCCGGTGACGTGCCCGAGGTGCTCACCGGCAAGCGGGTCGTGCAGCTGGACCTCTCGGCGATGCTGTCCGGCACCCGCTACCGGGGTGACTTCGAGGAGCGGATGACCAAGGTCATCGACGAGATCGCCGAGCACAGCGGCGAGCTGATCGTGTTCATCGACGAGCTGCACACCGTCGTCGGCGCCGGTGGTGCCGAGGGCGCGATGGACGCGGGCAACATGCTCAAGCCGCGACTGGCTCGCGGTGAGCTGCACGTCGTCGGTGCCACCACGCTCGACGAGTACCGCAAGAACATCGAGAAGGACCCGGCCCTGGAACGCCGCTTCCAGCCCGTCCAGGTGCCCGAGCCGAGCGTGCCCGACACGATCACGATCCTGCGGGGACTCCAGGAGCAGTACGAGAAGCACCACAAGGTCAGCTACACCGAGGAGGCCGTGCAGGCCGCCGCGAAGCTGTCCGACCAGTACATCAACGACCGGTTCCTGCCGGACAAGGCCATCGACCTGATCGACCAGGCCGGTGCCCGCAAGCGGCTCAACGCCGGCGTCGCCGATGACGGCGAACTCCGCGCGCGGGTCGAGCGGCTGGAGCAGCACAAGAACGAGGCGGTCGCCGAGGAGGACTACGAGCGCGCCTCCGCGCTGCGCGACGAGATCACCGCCGCGCAGGCACGGTTGCAGCAGGGCGGTTCGGGCGTGCTGGAGGTCGGTCCGGCCGACATCGCCGAGGTCGTCTCGCGGGCGACCGGTGTTCCGGTGGCGCGGCTGACGGCCGAGGAGAAGGTCCGGCTGCAGAACCTGGAGTCGGAGCTGCACCAGCGGGTCGTCGGGCAGGACGACGCGGTGCGGGCGCTGGCCCGCGCGGTGCGGCGCTCGCGCAGCGGGCTGGGTGACCCGTCCCGTCCGGTGGGCAGCTTCCTGTTCCTGGGTCCGACCGGTGTCGGCAAGACCGAGCTGGCCAAGGCGCTGGCGGAGTCGCTGTTCGGCGACGAGCAGCGGATGATCCGGCTGGACATGAGCGAGTTCCAGGAGCGGCACACCGCCAGTCGGCTGGTCGGCGCCCCGCCCGGGTACGTCGGGCACGGCGAGGCCGGTGAGCTGACCGAGGCCGTGCGGCGGAGTCCCTACTCCGTGGTCCTGCTCGACGAGATCGAGAAGGCGCACCCGGACGTGTTCAACACCCTGCTGCAGGTCCTCGACGACGGCCGCCTGACCGACGGTCAGGGTCGCACGGTGGACTTCAGCAACACGGTGCTGATCATGACCAGCAACCTGGCTTCGGAGGTCGTCTCCAGCGCAGGCGGCAAGATCGGCTTCACCGCAGGCAGCCCCACGCAGGACCTGGAGGAGCGGGTCATGCCGAAGCTCAAGGACGCCTTCCGGCCGGAGTTCCTCAACCGCATCAACGAGATCGTGGTGTTCAAGCGCCTCGACGGCGAGCAGCTGCACACCATCACCCGTGCTCTGCTGGCGACCACCACGAAGCGGCTGGCCGATCTGGGCGTCGAGGTCGTCTTCGACGACGACGCGGTGGCCTGGGTCTCCGATCGCGGCTACCAGCCCGAGTTCGGTGCGCGGCCGTTGCGCCGGGCCATCGAGCGCGAGGTCGACGACCGGATCAGCGACCTGATCCTGGACGGCGAGCTCACCGAGGGCACCCGGCTGCGGGTCGGCACCCGCGACGGCGGCCTGGACCTCCAGGTGGAGGCCCCTGTCGCCGCGTGACGGTCGGAGATGAGGAGGCGGGCACCTGCGGGTGTCCGCCTCCTCTCGTGTCCGGGGAGAATCCGGGGCGTGTCGGACCGCATCGTCGTCTACGGGACCCTGCAACGCGGCTCGAGCGCGTGGCACCTGCTGGAACCGCTGGTCACCGGCCCGTGCGAGCGGGTCCAGGTCCCCGGAACGCTCTACGACACGGGCCTGGGCTACCCGGCGCTGCGCCTCGACGGAGGGGGCCGGGTGCCCGCGCAGGTGTTCCGCCTCCGCGATCCCGACCGCGCCTGGCCGGTGCTCGACGCCTACGAGGGCCCCGAGTACGAGCGCCGGCTGATCACCCTCGCGGGCCTCCCCTGCTGGGTCTACACCTGGCCGGGACCGGTATCCGACCTGCGTCCGCTCCCGCGGGGATGGCCACCGGGCTGAGAAGCCGGGCGACGGTGCGCGCGAAATGCTCTCTCCCTGGTCACGGGGTTGTGGGTTGCTGCGGGCGTCGCCTGGATTGACCCTTCACAGCACGTTCCAACGTTGCGATACTTGTTCAACCAGGCGGTACTACCCGGTGGAGGTGGGCCATGCTTCCCAGGGACGAACGGCGCCGCCTGCGCGAGATCGAGCAGCAGCTCGTCGACGAGGACCCCAAGCTCGCACGCAGGCTCAGCCAGACCAGCACCTTCGGTTACCTGCGCGCCCGCGTCTCCGCTCGGATGACGCTGGCCGCCTGCGCGGCCGCGCTGTCGCTCATGTGCCTGTTCCTCAACGAGGGCGCGGCGGCGCTGACTGCCGCGGCGCTGACCGGGTTCCTGCTGATCTCCCGCACCTGGCGCATCGAACTCCACTGATCATCCACTGTGGCCGGTTCGTCCCGTTCCGACCAGGAAATGCGCTGCGCCAAAACGCTTCGCGCGCACAGCACCAACACACCGGTGGTGTGTTGGTTTGGTGCGCCGTAAGTCGTGCGAGGAGAATCGGCGGCGAGTTCGAGTCTTCTGGGTTGGGAGCGTTTCACCATGACCACAGTCGCCTTCCTCGGCACCGGCACGATGGGTGCGCCGATGGTGCGCAACCTGGCCGCCGCCGGATTCGACCTGCGGGTGTGGAACCGCACGCGCAGCCGGGCCGAGCCACTGGCCGAGACCGGCGCGGTCGTCGTCGACTCCCCCGCCGAGGCCGCGCGAGGCGCGGACGTCCTGGTCACGATGCTGCTCGACGCCGAATCGACGCTCACCGCCGGTCGTGAGGCCGCCGCCGCGCTGAACACCGGTGGCGTGTGGGCGCAGATGGGAACCATCGGCCTTCCAGGGACGGAGGCGGTGTGCGCGGCCGCGGCCGAGATCGGCGGTGTCACCGTCGTCGACGCCCCCGTGCTGGGCACGAAGCTCCCGGCCGAGAAGGGTGAGCTGGTGGTGCTGGCCGCGGGAGCTCCGGAGGCGCGCGAGGTCGTGGGGCCGCTGTTCGACGCGATCGGTTCCCGCACCCAGTGGGTCGGCGAGAACCCGTCGCAGGCGGGCGGATCGAGGCTGAAGCTCGTCGCCAACAACTGGGTGCTGACGCTGACCAACGCCGTGGGCGAATCGATCGCGCTGGCCGAGGACCTGGGCGTGGACCCGTCGGAGTTCCTGGCGGCGATCAAGGGCACCGCGACCGACTCGGCCTACGCGCACATGAAGGGCGCCGCGATCATCAGCGGCGAGTTCCCACCCGCGTTCACCCTCAGCGCCGCCGCCAAGGACGCCGGTCTCGTGTCCCAGGCGGCCAGCGGCGCCGTGCGACTCGACCTGGCCGAAGCGGTCAGGGCCCGGTTCGCCCGAGCCCTGACCGCAGGCCACGCCGACGAGGACATGGCCGCCGTGTACTACGCCTCCAAGCCCTGATCTCGAGGAGCCTGCGACGACGTCCCTTCACCGGACCCGGCGTTCGGCGGCGACGGTGAAGGTGCCGTCGCCGCGGATGTCCCGGGAGGATTCGCCGACGTGGACCCGGTACTCGCCGGCCGCGACGGTCCAGCCGCCCGCCAGCTCGTCCCAGTACGACAGGGCCGAGTCGGTGAGGGTGAACTCCACCGACGCCGATCGGCCCGGCTCGAGGGTGAGCTTGGCGAAGCCCTTGAGCTGCCGGGGCGGTTGCGGCACGTCCTCGCGCGGCGAGGGCAGGCCGAGGTAGAGCTGCGGTACGGCGTGCCCAGTCCGGTTGCCGGTGTTGGTGACCACCACGCTCACCTTCTCACCGGACACGCGCAGGTCTGAGTAGGCGAAGGAGGTGTAGGACAGGCCGTGGCCGAACGGGAACGCCGGTTCGATCTCCTGGGCGTCGTAGTGCCGGTAGCCGATGAACACGCCTTCGGTGAAGTGCACGTCCAGGCCCTTGCCCGGGTAGCGGGCGATGTCGCCGGCGGTGGGCACGTCGTCGTCGCTGTCCGGGAAGGTCAGCGGTAGCCGTCCGCCGGGGTCGGCGTCGCCGAAGAGCACGCGCGCGATCGCGGTGCCCGCGTTCGCGCCCGGGTACCAGGCCTCCAGCAGCGCGCGGGTGCGGTACCGCCACGGCGTGGCGACCGGACCGCCGGTTTCGAGCACGACCACGGTGTTGGCGTTGGCGTCGAGCGCGGCCTCGATGATCGCGTCCTGGTCGGCCAGCGGGTTGCCGAGCGCGGGCGGCGGGAACTGGGCGATGCCGGAGTCCAGGTCGAGGTTCGGCTTGTCGAGGAACTCCGACATCATGTCCGAGACCACGACCACGGCGATGTCGGCGTTGCGGGCGGCCTCGGCCGCCGCGCCCGGGGTCTTGCCGGGTTCGTGGACGACGGTGAGGCCGGCTTCGGCGCCGCGCTGCTGGATGCCCTGCAGCGGGGAGACGAAGCTGTACGGGGTGGTCGAGGACGAGCCGCCGCCCTGCACGAACTTCTCGGCGGCCTCACCGATCACCGCGATGGTCTTGCCGCGCAGCGCGGCCGGGTCGAGCGGCAGCAGTCCGTCGTTGCGCAGCAGCGTCATGCCCTGCTCGGCGACGTGCCCTGCCGTGTCGAGGTGGGCCCGCTTGTCGATCTGGTTGTCGTCGTCGGGGTACGCCGGGCGGTCGAAGATGCCCTGCGCGAACATCGTGCGCAGGATGCGGCGAGCGTGCTCGTCCACATCGGACGTCGCCGCCTGGCCGGTGGCCAGGGCGGTGCGGATCGCGGCCGGCGAGTACACCAGCGCGGGCCACGGTTCGAAGTCCATCCCGTTGGCCAGCGAGTTCCCGGTGGAGTGCATCGCGGCGTAGTCGGCGATGGTGTAGCCGGTGAAACCCCACTCGTGCTTGAGCAGGTCGTTGAGCAGCCACTGGTGCTCGCAGGCGTACTGGCCGCCGACCCGGTTGTAGGAGCCCATGACCGCGCCGACGCCGGCTTCGCGCACGGCGGCCTCGAACGGCGGCAGGTAGATCTCGCGCAGCGTGCGCTCGTCGACCACGGCGTTGTAGAGCATCCGCGAGCCGACGACGCCGAGGGCGCCCTCCTGCGTGTAGGCGGCGAAGTGCTTGACGCACACCATCACGCCCTCGGAATGCGCTCCGGCCGCCCAGCCGACGCCGATCCGAGAGGACAGGTACGGGTCCTCGCCGAAGCCTTCGAAGGCGCGGCCGGAGGTGGGTACGCGCAGCACGTCGACGGTGGGGCCGAACACCACGTCGTTGCCCTTGCACCGCACCTCGTTGGCCACCGTGGCGCCGTAGGTCTTGGCCAGCTCGGGGTCGAACGAGGCGGCCAGCGACACGCCCGAGGGCATCGAGGTGCCGCTGCCCTGCCGCGACCCGACGGGCCCGTCGCCGTAGTGCACCGTCGGAATCCCGAGCCGCTCAACGCCGTGACCGGTGCCGGTGTGCCCGGACCCGGCCGCTCCAGCCAGTTCGTCGCCGCCCAGCAGCGAGATCTTCTCGTCCAGGGTCAGCTCGCGCAGCACCATCGCCGCTCGTTCGTCGGGCGAGAGCCCGGGGTCGCACCACGCGTGGTCTCCGCAGCGACCCGGTGCGGCCGCCGCCGTCGTGGTCGGCAGCACCGCGGCCAAGCCGGCGATTCCAGCGGCGGTCATGAGCGTCCGACGATTCACCTGCTGCATCTGGCGCTGGGCCCCTCTCACTCCGTACGTCGTACGATTTCGCCCAGTTTCCGCCAGGAACAGCGGTAGATCATCGTCCAGATGCAGTCATCCGTTGCCTCCGATGCGCGGCCATGCGCACCGGAGCGTTGACGACCCCGTACCCCGCGTAGTCGTCGACCCGTTGGACGAGTTCGAGGAACACCCGGGAGCCGAACAGCTCGGTGAACAGGTGCAGGAACTCGCCGCCCGCGTCGCGGTCGTAGAGCACCGAGCAGCGCCGCAGGGTCTCCAGCAGTTCCGGACGGAGGTCGAAGCGGGCGTCGAGGTCGTCGTAGTAGTTGTCCGGGATCGGCAGCACCGGCGCACCGGACTCGCGCAGGTGCTCGGCCGCTGCGATCACGTCGGTGCAGGTGAAGGCGATGTGCTGCGGGTCGCGGACGGCCGGGGCCCACTCGCCGCGGCGGACCAGGGTGCCGTTGAGCGCGATGCGCACCGAGCAGGTGGCGTCGACCATCCCGCGGTTGCGGACCATGCCGAACGGCGCGGCGTACTCGGTGATCGCCTCCGGTTCCAGGCCGAGCACCGAACGGCAGAACAGCGCGGCCTCGTCGAAGTGATCGAACGGCTGGGTCAGCGAGACGTGGTCGATGCCGGTGATGTCCAGACCCCGCCCCGGCGTCCCGGTGTCGCGGAAGTCGGAGAGCCAGCCGTCGGGCGCGTCGGTGTCGCAGAAGAACACGCCGGTGCCGTCGGGAGCGGCGACCGAGGCCAGACCGGCTTCCTGCGGGCCGCGCTCGCGCGGCAGGATCGGCGAGCTCATCGCCTCGGCCCGCCGCGCCGAGCGCAGCGGGTCCGAGCTCTCCACCGCCAGCGCACCGATCTCCGCGATGTCCGAGGTGGACGCGGTGGCGTTGATCAGCACCCGCGCGCCGCCCTGCTCCCAGCGCCGCACGGGTTTGCTGCGGTGCTCCCCGGTCTCGGTGAAGCCCAGCGCGGCGAGCCCCTCGGCCAGCCGGGCGGCGGTGGCGGGGTCGGCGACGAGTTCGGTGAAGGCGTATCCGTCCAGCTCGGGTGCGGGTTCGGCGACCGGGATCCCGAGCTGCTCCTCCAGCAGCCGAAGCGAGCGCATCGCGTCCACGGCAGCGGGCTTCGGATCGGCCTGCCGGAAGACGTCGTTGAACACCTCCAGCGACAGCGGCCCGGTGTAGCCGGCTTCCAGGACGTTGCCCGCGAAGGTCTTCAGGTCGAACGAGCCCTGACCCGGAAACAGCCGGTGGTGCCGACTCCACTGCAGCACGTCCATGTCCAGCTTCGGCGCGTCGGCCAGCTGCAGGAAGAACAGCTTCTCGCCGGGGATGGTGCGGATCAGCGACGGGTCGCCGTCGCGGGAGAGCACGTGGAAGGAGTCCAGGCACAGACCCAGCGCCGGGTGGTCCGCGCGGCGCACGATCCGCCAGGAGTGCTCGTAGGTGTTGACGAAACGCCCCCAGGCCAGCGCCTCGTAGGCCACCCGCATCCCGCGCGCTTCGGCGCGTTCGGCCAACGCCCGCAGCTGTTCGGCGGCCAGCTCATCGTCGTCGACGGCGTCCGGGGACACCGTCGAGCAGACCAGGACCAGGTCGGCGCCCAGCTGTTCCATGACGTCGAACTTGCGCTCGGCGCGGCGCAGGTTGTCGCGCAGCCGCGCGGGCGGGACGGCTTCGAAGTCGCGGAACGGCTGGTAGAGGTCGACCGACAGGCCCAGGTCCCGGCACCGGGCGCCGATCTCGGCGGGCGACGCGGCCGAGGCGATCAGGTCGTTCTCGAAGATCTCCACACCGTCGAATCCGGCCGCAGCGGCGGCGGCGAGCTTGTCCTCCAGGGTGCCCGACAGGCAGACCGTGGCGATGGACCGTCGTGGCTCAGACATGCGCTCCCTCCAGTTCGGCGAAGTGCCGCAGCATCCGTTCGGCGTTCGGTTCCAAGCCGGTGAACAGCCGGAACGCGTCGACCGCCTGGAACACGGCCATGCCGCCGCCGTCGAGGACCCGGCAGCCGCGTCGGCGCGCGGTGACGACGAGTTCGGTGGCCAGCGGCCGGTAGACGACGTCGGCGACCCACATCTCCGGCCGCAGCAGCGCTGCGGGCACCGGCAGTCCCGGGTGGGCGGCCATGCCGGTGGGTGTGGCGTGCACCAGACCGTCGGCCTTGTCCAGTTCATCGTCGAGCCGTCCGCCGGCGACCGCGCGTTCGGGCAGCGAGGCGGCCAGCGCGGCAGCGCGGTCGGCGTCGAGGTCGACGATCCGGACCTCCCCCGCTCCCAGGCCCAGCAGCGCGTGCGCGACCGCGGCCCCGGCACCTCCCGCGCCGAGCAGCAGGACCCTGTCCAGTGCGGCGTCGGGCAGTCCGCGCTGGAGGCTGCGGGCGAATCCGGAGTGGTCGGTGTTGTGGCCGACGGCGCGCGTGCCGTCGAAGACGACGGTGTTGACCGCGCCCAGCGCTGTGGCATCCTCGTCCACCTCGTCGAGGTGATCGAGCACGAGCTGCTTGCAGGGGTGGGTGATGTTCAGCCCCCGGTAGCCCTCCGCGCGGGCGCGGGCCAGCAGCTCGCCGACGGCGCCCGGCGGTTCGCCGAGATCGCCGAGGTCCCACCGCCGGTAGTGGTAGTCCAGGCCGAGTTCGGCGGCCTCCCGCTCGTGCAACGCCGGGCTCAGCGACGGGCCGATGCCCGATCCGATGAGCCCCACCAGGTAGCCGTCGTGCACTCCGCACTCCCCATTAAGTAACGAACTAGCTAGTTAATTGTAGGCACACGAGGCGCTCCCCCGGAAGACCGCGTGCACTAGAGTGGCGCTGAAGTGCAACAACCGCAGGGGAGCATCGTGGCCGCACCGACGTCCGACACCGGAGCGATCAAGCAGCGCGACGCCGATCGGACTCGCGCCGAGATCCTGCGGGTGGCCACCGAGGAGTTCGCCGACAAGGGCTACGCCGGCGCCCGGGTGGACGAGATCGCCGCGCGAACCAGCACCACCAAGCGGATGATCTACTACTACTTCACCGGCAAGGAGCAGCTCTACCTGGCCGCGCTGGAGAACGCCTACGCCGTCATCCGCGGCCTGGAGAGCCAGGTCGACGTGGAGGCGCTCGAACCCGCCGAGGCCATCCGCCGGCTGGCCGAGCTGACCTTCGACCACCACGAGTCGCACCCGGACTTCCTGCGGCTGGTCAGCATCGAGAACATCCACCGCGCCGAGCACCTGACCAAGTCGGAGCTGCTGCCCGGCCTGGCCGGACCGGCGGTGGAGGTGCTCGACGGCGTGCTGCGGCGCGGGCGCGAGGCCGGGCGGTTCCGCGAGGACGTCGACGCGCTCGACGTGCACATGATGATCAGCTCGTTCTGCGTGTTCCGCACCGCCAACCGCTACACGTTCCAGGCGATCTTCGAGCGGGACCTGCTCGACCCGAAGCGGCGGGACCACTACCGGCGGATGCTCGGCGACATGGTGCTCGGCTTCCTGTCACAGGACTGAAACGCGGTCTTGACACACGTTCGCGGGCGCTTCACAGTCTTGAGAACTAACTAGATGGTTCATAAGTCACCGCGCAACGGTGCACGGACTTCCTGGAGCAAACAGTGACCGACGGCCCAAGAGCCACCCAGGGCAAACCGCGCAAAGCCGCGATCGCCGCGTGGATCGGAAGTGCGCTCGAGTACTACGACTTCTTCATCTACGGCACCGCCGCAGCGCTGGTGTTCAACAAGATCTTCTTCCCCACCTCGGACCCCGCGACCGGCACCCTGCTGGCGCTGGCGTCCTTCGGCGTGGGCTACCTGGCACGGCCGATCGGGGCGTTCATCCTCGGCCACATCGGCGACGCCTTCGGCCGCAAGCGGGTGCTGGTGTTCACCGTCCTGCTGATGGGGATCTCCACGGTCCTGGTCGGATGCCTGCCCACCTACGACCAGATCGGCCTGGCAGCACCCGCACTGCTGGTCGCCCTGCGCCTGCTGCAAGGCTTCTCGGCAGCGGGCGAGCAGGCCGGCGCGAACTCGATGTCGCTGGAGCACGCACCGGCGCACCGGCGCGCCTACTACACGAGCTTCACGCTCAGCGGCACGCAGGCCGGGCAGATCCTCGCCACGGCGGTGTTCCTGCCGGTCGCCGCGCTGCCGGAGGAACACCTCGTCAGCTGGGGCTGGCGAGTTCCGTTCTGGCTCAGCGCGGTGGTCGTGATCGTCGGACTGGTGATCCGCAGCAAGCTCGACGAGACACCGGTCTTCGTCGAGGAGGTCGCCGACGCCAAGCGCGAGAAGACCCCCCTGCTGCCGCTGTTCCGCGACCACTGGGCCGACGTGCTGCGGGTGGTCATCGCCTCGGTGATCGCCGCGGTGAGCACCATCTTCACCGTCTACGCGCTCAGCTACGCGGTGAACACCGTGGGCCTTGCCAAGACGCCGATCCTGTGGGTGGGCGTGCTCGCCAACATCGTTGCGCTGGCGGCGATCCCGCTGTTCGCCGGGCTGGCCGACCGGGTCGGCCGCAAGCCGGTGTTCATCGGCGGCTCGGCCGGGTGCGCGGTGCTGATGTTCGGTTACCTGTGGTCGCTGTCGGTCGGCAGCTGGGCGCTGATCTTCACCTTCGGCATCCTGCTGTTCGGCGTCGTCTACAGCGCCACCAACGGCATCTGGCCCGCCTTCTACGGCGAGATGTTCCCGGCGAAGGTGCGGCTGTCGGGCATGGCCGTGGGCACACAGATCGGTTTCGCGCTGGCCGGGTTCTCCCCCAGCATCGCCGAGGCCATCGGCGGTGGGCGTGAAGGCTGGGTCTACGTCGCGCTGTTCACCGCGGGCCTGTGCGCGCTGAACATCATCGCGGTGGCCTCCGCCCGCGAGACCCACCGGGTCCCGACGCCCGAGCTGGGCCAGCGCAAGACCCCCGCGTTGGTCTGACCTCGGCCGACGCACCTGACGACCCCGATCTCGGCGGAGTCCCCGACCCGGGCTTCCACCGAGATCGGGGTCGTCGGCGTCTCGGCGCCTGCGCAGCGTGGCACGGTATTCCGCCATGTGGGACCGCTTTCTCGAGCGTTGACCTCCACGCGGGGTGCTGCGAGCATCCGTTGCGTGTTCATCCGGAACGCCTTCTCCTGGCGCCTGCACGTCGATCTGCGACGGCAGGCCAGCTCCATCTGTCCGGCTTCGTAGAGCCCTCAAGGACTCTCGGGCGGTTCTCGTGAAAACCCCGCCCCACGCTTGACACCCGCTCGGTTCCGACCAGAACCGCCCTTCCCCTCGCGCGCGCCCGCTGACCTCGCGTCATCGGGTGGATTCGTCGTGCCTCGCAGATGGAGTGAAACACCTTGCGCCGTCGTGATTTCCTTTCCCTGGCCGCAGCCGGTTCGGCCGCCGGGCTGCTCGCCGCGTGCTCCGGCGGCCGTGGCGGTGATGCCGCGTCCGCGCCCGTGCCGCCGCCGATCCCGTCCGACCAGCTGGCCGGGCTGACCCTCCGAGTCGGCGACCAGAAGGGCGCGTCCCAGTCGCTGCTGCGCTCGGCCGGGCTGGCCGACTTCCCGTACGCGGTCGAGTGGGCGACCTTCACCGCCGGCCCGCCGCTGCTGGAAGCGCTGTCGGCGGACGCCATCGACATCGGCGGCACCGGCAACACTCCCCCGCTGTTCGCCGCCGCGGCCAAGGCCGACATCAAGATCGTCGCCGCCTCCCAGGGCAACGTCGCCAGCGACGCGCTCGTCGTCCTGCCGAACTCCCCGCTCCAGTCCCGCGACCAGCTGCGCGGGCGCAAGATCGCGGTCTCCAAGGGCAGCTCCGCGCACGGCCAGATCCTGCAGACGCTGGCGGCCGTCGGACTCACGCCCGACGACGTCCAGCTCGTCTTCCTGCAGCCCGCCGACGCGCTCGGGGCCTTCAAGCAGGGTTCGGTGGACGCGTGGGCGATCTGGGACCCGTACTTCGCGCAGGTCCAGCTCGAATCCGGCGCGCGGGTCATCGCCGACGGGCGCGGTGGCGGCGCCAACGGCTACAGCTTCCAGGTCGCCGGCACCGCCGCCCTGGCCGACGCTCGGCGCAACTCGGCGATCGCCGACTACCTCACCCGGCTGTCGCGGGCGCACCGCTTCGCCGACACCAACCGCGAGAAGCGCGCCCAGGCGTGGTCGGAGGACACCGGACTGCCCATCGAGGTCACCCGCAAGGCCACCGAGCTGGGACCGGACCTGCCGGTCCCACTCGACGACCGGGTCGTCCGCTCGCAGCAGGAGCTCGCCGATGCCTTCGTGGCGGCCAAGGAGATCCCGCGCGGGTTCGCCTTCGCCGACTACGTCGACAACCGCTTCGCGACCCAGCTCGCGACCGTCTAAGAGGAACTCCCCCATGCCCATCACCACGCACTGGTTCCTGCCCACTCACGGCGACGGCCGATCCGTCGTGGACCGCCCGCACACCACGCCGACCGGTGCCGACACGCCGCGCCGACCCGACATCGACTACCTCGCCCAGGTCGCCCAGGCCGTGGAGCACCTCGGCTTCACCGGCATGCTCACCCCCACCGGCAGCTGGTGCCAGGACGCCTGGATCACGACCGCGGCACTGCTGGCGCGCACCAAGCGGATCAAGTTCCTGGTCGCGTTCCGGCCGGGTTCGCTGTCGCCGACGCTGGCCGCGCAGCTGGCCTGCACCTACCAGAAGGTCTCCGACGGGCGACTGCTGCTCAACATCGTGACCGGCGGTGAGTCGACCGAGCAGCAGCGCTACGGCGACTGGCTCGACCACGACGAGCGCTACGCCCGCACCGACGAGTTCCTGGCGATCATGCGCGGCATCTTCGGGGTGAGCCGTTCGACTTCGACGGTGAGCACTACAGCGTGCACGGCGCGACCTCCTTCGAACCCCCGGCACCGGTTCCGCCGCTGTACTTCGGCGGATCGTCGGACGCCGCGCTGCCGGTGGCCGCACGGCGGGCCGACGTGCACCTGACCTGGGGAGAGCCGCCGGCGGCGGTGGGACGCAAGGTGCAACGGCTGCGGGAGCTGGCCGCCGAGGAGGGCCGCGCACTGCGGTTCGGCCTGCGCGCGCACGTCATCACCCGCAACACCAGCGCCGACGCGTGGGACACGGCGCAGCGGTTCCTGGAACAGATGGACCCCGCCGACGTGGCGGCCTCGCAGGCCAAGATCGCCAAGACCGAGGCCGTCGGGCAGCAGAAGATGGCCGCGCTGCACGGCGGCGTCCTGCCTTCCAGCGCCCGCGACCTGGAGGTCCACCCGGGACTGTGGGCAGGCGTCGGGCTGCTGCGCGGCGGGGCCGGGACCGCGCTGGTGGGCAGTCACTCCGAGGTCGCCGACCTGATCGAGGAGTACCACTCGGTGGGCATCGACGAGTTCGTGCTGTCGGGCTACCCGCACCTGGAGGAGGCGTACTGGTTCGGCGAGGGGGTGCACCCCGAGCTCGCCCGACGGGGCCTGCGCGAGAACAGCTCGCCCGGAGCCGTGCGCGACCTGGAGCCCGCGCCGCACTGATTCCGGACACGAACCGGCCCGGCCAGAACGAACTGGCCGGGGCCGATCTCGTGCGTCAGTAGCGGTTGCCGCCGGGGGCCGGTCGCTGCGGAGGGCGACCGCCCGGGGCACCGGGGCGACCCGGTCCCGGGGGCTGGGCGCCGGGACGACCGGCGCCGGGTGGCGGACCCGCGGGCGGGTTTCCGCCGGGACGGCCCTGGTTGGGGGCACCGGGACGACCTTGACCGGGCGGCGCCGGACGGCCGCCCTGGTTGGGCGGGTTGCCCTGCGGGCGCCCCTGGTTCGGGGCGGGACGACCTCCGCCTGGCGGCTGACCGCCGGGACGGCCCTGCTGCCCCGCCGGGCGGGCCTGACCGGCCCCGGCCGGACGACCTTGGTTGGCTCCCGGCCGCGCACCGGGCCGACCGGCGGGCGGCTGCGCGCCGCGCTCCGGACGGGAGGCCTCCGCGCGCGACGGCCTGCGGTCGTCGCGGTCGAAGCCCAAGTCGAAGTCGTCGTCATCCCGACGCCTGCGACGGGGCATGCGCATCGGGGCCTTGCCCGCCTGCTTGCGACTGTTGATCCACAGGTCGAAGCCGAAGATCACCAAGGCCATGATCAGGAGCATCAGGCCGAGCAACGGCACTTCCAGGACCAGCGCCGTCACCAGCGCGAGTACCAGCATCGTGATGATCGGTACCCACGCGAACGGGTCGATCCGGTTCAGGATCGCGGAGACCCCGCCGGAATCGTCGTGGTCCGCGTCACGTGCCATCGAGACTCTCCAACTTCACTCTGCGCCCGGCCGCGGAAGTGTACCGGAGGACGACCTCCGGACCCGCGACCGTCACCCGACCATGCGGGCCCGATCACGCCTGTTGTACGCCATCACTGACCGGCCAGGCGGACCTGGACGCCCCAGAGGTCCACCACGCCGGGCGCGACGCGAACGCGCTCCCGCGTCTCGCCGCGTCCGCCGCGCGCGGACCGCTTCAAGATCATACTCACGGAGGGGTTTCCCTTCGTTCACACCTGCACCCCCGCGGCGCGGCAATGCGAACGCGGACGGCTGACCAGGCATGGGGTTGAATTTTTACCGGTATCCACCGATCCACCGAGTTCCCAACGCTGAATTACACAGTCCACTGTGGCCTCATTGCCAATTGAACAGTATTTCGGTTACGCACTGTTGATCATCGGTCGGCGCGGCGGTCACAGTGGATGATCTGCGCAGTTCGACTGCACAGCAGTCGCTTTCACGCCACGGCACACCGCTGTGAAGAGGATCTCGGCTACCTTTGAACGTCAAGATCACGGGCGCTGCTGTGCCCGCCAGTCACTTTCCGGCGAACACGGAGCCGGAGTCGTAAGCCAGATTGATCGAGGCTGCAATGAGCACTGCCGACGCGACCCTTGGCGATCTCACGAGAAGGCAGCTGCACAACCTCTGCCGAGTCGTGGAAATGGACCGGACCGATCCGCTCCGATTGCTGGGCGAGGTCCTGGGCGCGGCCCGCGACCGCCCGCTGGTCCAGCCGCCGCTGTGGCCCTCCGACATCGCCGACGACGCCACCCCGATCGAGTTCTCCGTCCAGGTCGACGGCGGTGGCGAACGGCACCTGCGGATCCTCGCCGAAACCCTGCCCGCAGCGCCCGGACCCGCCGCCAACCTGCGCGCCGCCCAGGACCTGGTCACCGCCCTCGCCGAGCGCTACGACCTGGCGCTGGACCGGTTGCGCGCCGTCGAGGACCTGTTCAGCCCGGAAGAACCGCAGGGCAGGTTCTCCTGGTGGTTCTCCTTCATCTTCGACTCCGACGGGCGCCCCCGGTTCAAGGTCTACTTCAACCCCGAGGTGCACGGCGCGGACCACGCCCCGAAGGTCGTCCAGGAGGCGTTCAACCGGCTCGGGCTGGACGGCGCCCACCCCACCGTCGCCGACCACGCGCTGCGCCGCGAAGCCGACCGGCTGACGTTCTTCGCGCTGGACCTCGACAGCGGCCCGCAGTCCCGGGTCAAGCTCTACGTCTCCCAGCACGACGCGTGCATCGACGACGTCGAGCGGGCCGCCTCCGCGGTACCCGGCATCGACCGCGACCAGGTCGGCGACTTCTGCCGGACCCTGGCGCCCGGTGCCGAGCGCTTCCCCGGCCGCCCCCTGGTGTCGAGCTACTCCTTCGTCGAAGGCGACCGCGAGAAGCCCAGCAACTACAGCATCTACCTGCCGCTGCGCGACTACGTGCCGGACGACTCGGTGGCCCGCGAGCGCGTCCGGCGACACCTGCGCGACCACCGGATCGACCCGGTGCTGCTCGACGAGGTCATCGGCGCGCTCACCGACCGCGACCTGGCGGCCCGAGCCGGGTTGCTCGCGCACGTCTCGCTGCGGCTGAGCCCCGACCGGACCGGAACCACGATCTACGCCTCCGCCGAGGCGTACGGCGGCACCGCGCCCGAGAACTAGTTCACCGCAACACCATCGAGGAGCACACCCCATGCCGCACTTGCGCCCCTACGTCTCCGCCGTCGTGCGCCGGATCCCCACCACCACCCGCGAGCAGCGCATCGAGGCGCTCGATCTCGCAGGTCACAACCCGTTCAACCTGCCCGCCGAGAAGGTGAGCATCGACCTGCTGTCCGACTCCGGCACCGGCGCGGTCTCCACCGACCAGCAGGCGTGGGCGCAGCGCGGCGACGAGCGCTACGCGGGCGCCGAGTCCTACTACCGCTACCGGGATGCGTTGCGGGAAGTGGCGCCGTACCGGCACCTGCTGCCGGTGCACCAGGGACGCGCCGCCGAGCGCGTCCTGTTCACCGCGCTGCTCGGTGAAGGCCGGATCAGCCTGAGCAACACGCACTTCGACACCACCCGCGCCAACGTCGAGCGGCTGGGAGCCGAAGCCAGGGACCTGCCGAACCAGCAGCTGTTCGACCTCGACGGCGACCACCCGTTCAAGGGCGACATCGACGTCGCCGCCGTTCGCGAGGTCCTCGGCGGACCCGACGGGCACCGGGTCGGGCAGATCCTGATGACCATCACCAACAACGGTGGTGGCGGGCAGCCGGTGTCGATGGCCAACCTCGAGGAGATCAGCGCGCTCGCGCGCGAGCGCGGGGTGCCGCTGATCCTCGACGCCGCGCGGTTCGCCGAGAACGCCTGGCTGGTCATCCGCCGCGAAGCCGGGTACGGGGACAGGACTCCGCTGCAGGTGGCACGGGAGGCGTTCGCACTCGCCGACGGCGCCGTGGCCAGCCTGAAGAAGGACGGTCTGGCACCGGAGGGCGCATTCATCGGCCTCAACGACACCGAGCTGGCCGACCGGTGCGAGCTCGACGTGATCGCCACCGAGGGATTCCGCACCTACGGCGGGCTCACCGGGTCCACGATGGAGCAGCTGGCGCAGGGCCTGCGCGAGGTCGTCACGCCCGAGTACCTCGCCGACCGCGAGCACGAGGCGGCCTACCTCGCCGAACGCGCGCACCACGCGGGCGTGAACACGTTCCGCCCGTCGGGCCTGCACGGCGTCTACCTCAACGCCGGGCGACTGCTGCCGCACCTGTCGCCGGCGCAGTTCCCGGGGCACGCGCTGGCCTGCGCGCTCTACCGGGAGGGCGGGATCCGCTGCGCCGAACTGGGTTCGCTCTACCTGGGAACCCTCGACGAGAACGACGAGCTGACCTCGCCCGCGCCGTTCGAGCTGGTCCGGCTGGCGCTGCCGCGACGGGTCTACGACCACAGCCACCTGGAGTACGTGGGAGAGGTCCTCGCCGAGATCGCCAAGAACCCCGAGTCGGTGCCCGGCTACCGGATCACGGAGAACCCGCCGATCCTGCGCCACTTCCGCTGCCGGACCGAGCCGCTGGGCTGAGTCCCGATCCCCCGGGTACCCGACGTCGGGCACCCGGGGCGGGCGGTCAGGCCAGTCCCGACGGGGTCCGGTCGATCGCGTGGCGCACGAGCGTGACCAGCGCGGTCTTGCACAGATCGCGCTCACGGGCATCGCAGATGACGATGGGGACCTCGGCCGGGATCACCAGAGCGTCGCGCACTTCCTCGGGTTCGTACTGATAGCCGTCGTCGAAGATGTTGACCGCCACCACGAACGGGATGCCGCGCCGCTCGAAGAAGTCCACCGAGGCGAACGCCTCCTGCAGCTTGCGCGTGTCCACCAGCACCACGGCGCCGACCGCGCCGAGCGCGAGGTCGTTCCACAACGGCCAGAACCGGTTCTGGCCGGGGGCGCCGAACAGGTACAGCACGATCTCGTCGGAGATGGTGATGCGGCCGAAGTCCAGCGCGACGGTGGTGGTCTCCTTGCGCTCCACCCCGCGGAGGTCGTCGATCCCCTCGCTGGCGACCGTCATCTCCTCTTCGGTGGTCAGCGGCGGGATCTCGCTCACCGCGCCGACCATCGTCGTCTTGCCGACACCGAAACCACCGGCCACGACGAGTTTCACGGGTATCGGGGCGGGATTTCCGCCATCGTCCCCGTCGTCCCGGCCGGACCGCACCGGAACAGCACGTTCTGACCGGGTTTTCGCCTCGGTCACCTCAGAGTTTGCAAAGCCCACGGTACACCTGTTCCAAGATTTCTCGGCTGACTTCGGTACGAGGCGTGCGCACGAAGACCGCACCGTGATCGAGCAGGTCACCGCACAGGACCCGGACCACTCCCATCGGCTGTCCCAGCGCGACGGCGAGCTCCGCCAGCGACACCGGGCGGTGGCACGCCTCGAGGATCGCTCGGTGCTCGGGCGTGAGTTCCAGCCTCGGAGTCTCCGGTCGCGGCTCGACGGTGACCACCTGCGTCGCCGTGTCGAGCCGGTGCTTGTGCTGCCCAGGGGTCCGGCCGCGCGTGATCGTGTACGGCCGGACCATGGGCCCGGCCTCATCGTCGTACCACGCCTCGTCCACTGTCAGGTCCTCTCCGCCGCCAACCCGTGCAGCTCTCGCGGCGCGGCCGACAGGAACGATCCGACCCGGGTGATCAGGCGGCCCATCTCGTAGGCCACCAGCTCGATGTCGGTGTCGGCCGCCGACAGCACCGCCAGGCACGCGCCGCTCCCGGCCGCCGAGACGAACAGGAACCCGTGCTCCATCTCGACGTGGGTCTGCGCGACCTGCCCCCGTCCGAAGTCCTTGCTCACGCCCTTGCCGATGCTGCGCATGCTCGACGCCGCCGCGGCGAGCTTGTCGCCGGCGTCGCGGTCCAGCCCGGCGGACTTGGCGATGACCAGGCCGTCGTTGGACAGCACGACGGCGTGGTCGGCTCCGTGCACGCCGTGCACGAAGTCGTCCAGCAGCCAACTCAGTTTCGAAGCCGTCTCGGTCATGCCCACCTCACACGCGCTTGCTTGTCGTTTGGTCTCGTCACGAGTCGCCGCCGTCGGATTCGTCGAAACCGCCCCGGAACGCCCGGCGGAACCCCGCCAGCCTGCTCGGCGAGGCGATCATCGACTGCTCTTCCGCATCCGGGTCGTCCTTGAGCCCGTCGGCCAGGTGCGTCTGCGGCACCCGCTTGGGCAGTGAGGGACGTTTCGCCTTGCCGCTCCCCTCGCCGCGCTCGGCTTCCGGTTCGGAAGCGGTCGATCCCGTGGCCGGCCACTCGTGGTCGGGCGTCTCGGTGGCCCTGCCGGGGGCGGTCGACTGGTCGGTCATCGTCCCATTCCAGCTCAGTTCGCGCGGCTGCGGCACCAACGTTCGTTCGGGCTGCGCACCGTTGACCGGCTGTTGCTCCAGGTTCCCGGCGAGCTCGCGACGGCGTTCCAGGGCGCTGACCGGCACCTGCACGGTGTCGCCGTCGCCGCTGACGCCCGCCTCCAGGATCCGGTTGGGCAGCAGGACCGTGGCGCGGGTTCCGCCGTAGGCCGACACGCCGAACTCCACCGAGATCTCCCGGCGCGAGGCCAGCCGGGCAGCGGTGAACAGGCCCAGCTGCTCGGCCTTGTTGTTCTCCAGCACGAGCCGGTCGAACTCCGGGGGCTCGTGCATCATCTCGTTGGCCCGCTGCCGGATCTCGGGATCCATGCCCAGGCCCTGGTCGGCGATGTCGATGGCGATGCCGCGCGCGACCTCGTTGGCCCCCACGTGCACCTGGGTGTTCGGCGGGGAGAACGCGGTGGCGTTGTCGATGAGCTCGGAGATCAGGTGGATCGCATCGCCCACCGCGGAACCGTGCAGCATCACCTCCGGCACGTGGCCGATGACCACGCGCGAGTACTGGTCGATCTCGGAGACCGACGAGCGCAGCACGTCCATCAGCGCGACCGGGCGGCTCCACCGGCGACCGGGCTGCTGGTCACCGAGGACCAGCAGGTTCTCCACCGTGCGGCGGGCGCGGGTGGTGGCGTTGTCCAGGTCGAACAGCCGGGCCAGCTGCTGGGAGCTGTCCTCGTTGCGCTCCAGCTGGTCGATCGTGGTGTGCATGCCGCGCAGCAACCGCTGGATGCGGTGGGCCATGCCCACGAACACCACGCGGGCGCCCTGCCTGGCCCGCGTCTCGCCGACGGCGGCCTGCACCGCTTCCTGCTGGAACAGCTGGATCGCGTGGGCGACCTCGCCGACCTCGTCGCTGCCGTAGTGCCCCAGGGCCACCAGCTCGGCGTCGACCTCGACCGCCTCTCCTTCGCGGAGCCTGCGCACCACGTCCGGCAGCCGCTCGGCCATCGCCAGCGATTCGGTGCGCAGTCCCTGCAAACGCGTCAGCAGCGCGTCGTCGACGACCGTGCGGTAGACGCGGCGGGCGAAGAAGAACGAACCCACCGACACCGCCAGCGCCACCAGGCTGCCGATCAGCACGGTCCACAGCGTCCCGGTCGCGCGGCTGACCGCACCGTTGGCGACCTGCTCGCTCTGGGTGCGCACCAGGTTGGACATCTCGGCGCCGATGTCGTTGGTCATCCGGCGCCAGTCCTCGACGCGCAGCTGCGGCCGCTCGTTCGGGCCGAACGCGCCGTGCTGGACGAGCAGGTCCTCGGCGGCCACCAGCTGCTTCCAGTCCGGGTTGGCGATCATCGCCTCGTACCGCTGGCGCACCTCGGGCAGCATCGTGGTCATGTTGGCCTGCACGATGGCGTGGTGGCTGACGATGTATCCGGTCAGCTCGCGGTGCTCGGCCGGGCTGAGCTCGCCGCTGGCCAGGATGGTGCCGACCATCGACGACTCGCGGGAGAGCGTGTCGGACGCGCGGAACAGGCCGACCGCGGCCAGCGAGCCCTGCCGAGCCTCGGCATCGGGCGTGATGCGCGACTGGATGTCGAAGAGCTTGGTCGCGGTGGCGAACATGTCGTCGTAGAAGGCGTTGAGCTCCTCGACGGTCGCCTGACGGCTGTTGATCCGCTCGCGCATGTCGGGCAGCCGCTTGAAGTAGTCGTTGAGCTGGTTCATCGGCGCGATGACGTCGTCGGGCGCCGATTCCAGCACCGGAGCGGCCTTCTCGTTGAGCTCGTCGAGGGCGCTGTCGGTGGCCCGCTGCTGGCCGACGAGCTCGTTGATCCCCGTGCTGGGCTGGCTGATGACCTCCAGGCTGCGCAGCCGCTCGCGCTGGACCTGGTCGAGCGCGTTGACCGCGGGCAACGACATCGACTGCACGCCGGAGGCGATCTGGCGGGAGAAGAACGCGTCGAAGGCGAACAGCGAACACCCCACCGACCAGAGCACCGCGACGACGACCCACGGGACGAACACCGCCCAGGTCAGTCGCGACCGGATCGAGGAACCGCCCGGACGTCGTCTTTCTGGGCCTGGTGAGGACAGGGAGTCGTCTTGGGTCGTCACGTCCACGTTCTTTCCATCGATGGTCTTTCGCCCGCGCCAGGGCGCTTCCCGGCGGTCCGACATCATGTGCCCTCGATACGCCAGGCACCTTATCGGATGATCTTCACTCAATAGTGGAGGTTGGCGGGTATTCCCCACCACAGCTGGACGGACGACACTTCCACCGGGATTTTTCCCACTGAACCGTGATCATGGCGAAAACGTGGGAAAAAGCCCCGGACACGACCAACGCGCACCCGATAAAGGAGCCTTCGAGATCACTCGAATGGAGTCCGGCCCCGTCGCTGAGCGGAATTCCCCCGACGATTCTCGCGAGCACCCCGGAATCGAGTCGAGCCGACGGATTCAACCACCGCGATGGGCCTCGTCGGCGGCCTGCCGCAGCAGCGGAGCGCGGGCCGGACCCGCCAGCCCGAGGTGGTACAGGTGCAGCTCGCTCGCTCCGGCCGCGCGCAACCGGCGGACGTGGTCGGCCAGGTCGCCGACCTGCGGTCCGACCGCGGTCACGTAAGCGCCGAGGTCGTCGATCCCGGCGGCCTTGGCCGCGGTGACCTCCTCCGGCCCCGTCGGGTTCCAGCAGGGCACGACGACGCCGTCGACCTCGTCCGCCGCGCGCGGCGTCAATCCCGGCAGGGCGCCGGTCGCCCAGGCGTCGGCGCTGCCGTGCAACAGCACCCGGCGACCTGGGCCGATCGCCTCCAGCACCGCACCGCGCAGCAGGTCGGTGCCCGCAGCGCGGGCCGCGAGCAGGATTTCGCGCAGGTCAGCGGGCAGTTCGTCGTCCACCGCGGTCAGGTCACCGGTGGCGACGAGCCGGCGGACCTCGGCGCGCAGCACCTCCCGCACCCGCTCGGCGTCCGAGCCGGTCCAGCCGCGCGCGCACGCCGCGCAGCAGCAGACCGACAGCAGCCGGGCCGCCGCGGGCGACCAGACCGCGTCGGTCTTCTCGTGCTGGTGCTGGTGCACCGCTCCGAGCTGACCGCACGCCTCCAGGACCACCGACCGCACGTCGAGACCGTCCAGCGCGGAGCGGGTGAGCCGCAGCGCGTAGTCGCGCACCTCAGCGTGCGACGGGCACAGCGCCCACGGGTAGACCTCGCCGAAGCAGTTGCGCACCGCGATGTCCGGGAACCGCCCGCCCAGCAGGGTGTTGTGGGTCAGCACCAGCCACGCGGCGACGTCGACGCCGCTGCGGCGGAGCTCGGCGACGGCCTCACCGGCGCTGTCGGGCCCCACCCAGTCGGGTTCGGCCGGGCGCAACCGGCCCCAGCCGGCGCCCACCGGGCGGTAGAGCGCGGCGTGGCGGGCCACCACCGCGCTGCGGGTCTCGTCGAACGGCGTCGCCGCGCGAGCGCTGTGGTAGGCGACCGCGACGGCGACCTCGTCCACCCCGGACGCCGCCACCCGGTCCGCGAAACCGGGCCGCACGTCCCAGGGATAGGCGTACCCGGTGACGTGCGCGCTCACCGCGCGGCCGCCGCTGCGGTGCCCTTCGCGGCGCGGTCGAGCACGTCGAGCATCTCGTCGACCTCCTCGGTCCGTTCGGAGGCGACGGCCCCGAGCCCGATGAACAGGGTCAGCGAGACCAGGATCGGTGTCGCCACGGTCGCGGTCTGACCGGCGTCCACGCCGTAGTAGAGCACCGCGTAGGTGATCAGACCACCCGCCCACGACACCAGCGCCGCCCGCGAACCGCAGCGGCGGAACCACGGCAGCATCCCCAGCAGCAGCGGCACCGAGATCGGTCCCATCAGCGCCGCCACCCACGACACCACGATCGACAGCACCCCACCGAGGTTGTCGGCCCGGGTGGCCACCAGCATGCTCAGCGCGATGAAGCCGAACGTCGCGATCCGACCGGCGCGCAGTCGTTGCACCTCGCCGAACTCGCGGGCCTTGCGCCACAGCACCGGCAGCATGTCCCGGGTGATCACCGCCGAGATGGCGTTGGCGTCGGAGGCGACCATGGCCATGGTGTGCGAGAACATCCCGGCCAGCACCAGACCCACCATGCCCGCGGGCAGCAGCTTCTCGGTCATCGCGGCGTACGAGGTCGTCGGGTCCTCCAGCCCCGGCACGAACAGCGGTGCGGCGAACATCGGGAACATCAGCACCAGCGGCCAGATCAAGTACAGCGCCGAGGACAGCAGCGCGCCCCGGCGGGCGGCGTGGTTGTCCGGCGAAGCCATGTAGCGCTGCGCCAGGTTCCACATGCCCCCGTTGTACTCCAGGGTTTTCACCAGCACGTACACCAGCAGGAAGACGGTCGTGTAGTCCTCGGTGACCGGCGAGAGGTGCCCGGCGGGCAGCCGGTCCCACATCGTCCACAGCCCCGAGATGCCGCCGAGCGAGGACAGCACCGCCCAGATCATCACGATGCCGGCCAGGCCCTGGATCACGAACTGCCCGAAGTCGGTCAGCGCGTCGGCCCACAGCCCGCCCGCCGTGCAGTACAGCAGCGTGACGCCGCCGGTGACCAGGATGCCCACCAGGATCGGTACTCCCGCGAAGGACTCCAGCAGGACCGACACCGCGAACCACTTGGAGGCCACGTCGAAGACCTTCAGCGAGGCGCCGCTCCAGGCCAGCGCCTGCTGGGTGGGGATGTTGAAGCGACGGGCCAGGAATTCCAGCGGTGAGGCCACGCCGAACCCGGCGCGCAACTGGTTCCAGCGCGCGGCGAACAGCCAGGCCCCGATCGCCACGCCGATGCCGATGGAGGCGAATCCCCAGAAGTAGACCGTGACTCCCTGGCTGTAGGCCACTCCGGCGTAGGCGACGAACAGCACCGCGCTGTAGCCGGACATGTGGTGCGAGATCCCCGCCAGCCACCACGGCATCCGGCCGCCGGCGATGAAGAAGTCCTTGTCGGTCTTGACCCTTCGGTGCGACCACCAGCCGATGCCGACCATCAAGCCGAAGTACCCGATCACCATGACCCAGTCCAGCGCGTGCACCGGCCCACCCCTTCACATCCGATGGCTTGGAACTCCGCGGCTTTCGAGCTCGCTGCGGGATCGTCGTCGACCCGGGCGCGTGCGCCGGATGCGTGGTGCTCGCTCGCCCAACGGGAGGAAAGCGCTTCCCAATTGGGCCGTGCGGACCACACGGAATCTCCGCGCAGCCCTGAACAATTTGTTTCGTAGAGTTCCGGAGCCGGACGCTAGTATGGCGTCGATCACATGTCAACCAGCGTTCGGCGCGGCAACACGCATCCGGAATTCCTTGATGCGAAGGGAAAACGCCTTGTCGGAACGCATCCTGATCACCGGCGCCTCCGGAGGCATCGGCACCTTGATGCGGCCTCGGCTGCGCCGCGAGGGCCGGACGCTGCGACTGCTGGACATCGTTCGACCCACCCCCGCGGCGGACGGCGAAGCGGTCGAGATCGTCGAAGCGAGCGTCACCGACCCCGAGACCATGGCGCGGGCCTGCGCCGACGTCGACGCGGTGGTGCACCTGGGCGGCCACAGCCGCGAGAACAGCTGGACCGAAACGCTTTCGGTCAACATCGACGGCACCCGCACCGCGCTCGACGCCGCCCGCCGAAACGGCGTCCGCCGGGTGATCCTCGCCTCCAGCAACCACGTCGCCGGGTTCCGCTCCACGTCGGAGGCCGCGACGCTGGCGGCGGACTCACCGCCGCACCCGGACACCTACTACGGGGTGAGCAAGGCCGCGCTGGAGGGCTGGGCAGCCTCTACCACTCGCGGTTCGGCATCGACGTGATCCGCATCCGCATCGGCGCGTGCTTCGAGACGGTGGGCGACGAGCGCGGGCTGGGCCTGTGGCTCTCGCCGGACGACTGCGCGCGGCTGCTGGAAGCCTGCCTGTCGCACCCGTCTCCGGCCTACCGCGTCATCTGGGGTGTCTCGGACAACGCGCGACGCGCGGTTCCGCTGACCGAGGCCGCCGAACTCGGTTACGCGTCCCGCGACGACGCCGAGGTCGTCTTCGCCTCCGGCGTCGCCGCGAACACCTCGCACGAACTGCTCGGCGGCCCGTTCACCTGGGGAACCGAACTAGGACCGCTGGCGGGCCTTCTTGGCGGCGCGGCGCATCTGGATCATGCGCGCCGTGCCCGCCAGCCACACCAGCACGCCGCCGACGATCGCGGCGAACAGCAGGGCGAGGCCGATCGGCAGGCTGAACTGCAGGCCCAGGAAGTGCACGGTCACCGGCGCGAAGTTCTGCGCGACGAAGATCAGCAGGAAGACCAGCACGACGCCCGCGATGGCCAGCGCGGTCCACAGCACGCCGGTCCGGCTCTGCGGCGCGAGCTCGTGCTTGCCGCCACCGGATCGCTGGACGGGCTCCCCCGCCTTCTCCACGACTCCGCTGCCGCCGGCGTCGGTTCCCCGGGCGTCCTTGCCGTTGGCGCCCTCGGCGGTCACGTCTTCGGCCGTCGCGCCGTTCGCGCTCGGCTCCACCGCCCCGGACTCCCGCTCCGACCCGGCTCCAGCGTCCTTCGACCCGTTCTCAGACATACCGATCATCATCAACCGCACCCCGCCCGACACCCCACCCCACACACCGCTCCGTCACCGGTTCGATATCTCACGTCTCCCGGACCTGCGCGCACCAAGGGGCGGTTGCGGTCCGAACGGACCGGACAAAACGGATTTCGATCATGGACGATTCGGACCAAGACCGCCCACACGTGAAGCCCGCCCACCCGACGGACGGTGGACCCACCCACCCAGGATGTCCCGTCCGTACCGCGATTACCCCAGTAATCCGCACCCTGAATACCGCCGTAATCGGGGTTGGGGGTGAGGTGAGGTGGGTTGCGGGGTGGGGCCTTCTGCGGGGTCAGGTGAAGGTGGATCCGTGGGAGTGGAGGAGGGATGCGTTGGTGGCGAGGAGGGTGTGGGGGTCGTGGTCGGTGGTGTCGATTTCTGCTACGTGCCAGGGGGTTTCGGCGGCGGATTCGAGGACGGCGGGGACGTCCAGGGCTCCCGTGCCCAGGGGTGTCTGGGGTGTGTCGCGGGTGGCGGGGCCGTCCTTGAGGTGGACCGCCACCGCGCGGGTGCCCAGCGCGCTGAGGACCTGGACCGGATCGGCTCCGGCCGCGATCGCCCAGTAGACGTCCAGCTCGGCGAGGACCTCCGGGTGGGTGCGCTGCCACAGGCGGTCGTAGGCAGGACCGCCGGGCATTTCGGCCCACTCGAACCAGTGGTTGTGGTAACCGAGCGGCAAACCGTCCGGCGCGTCGGCGGCGGCCTGGCCGAGGGCGTCGGCGAAGGCGTCGAGGGACGCGGTGTCGGTGAAGGTGTCCTCGCCGAATCCCGGGATCTGACGCGGGTGCGGGATGAACGCCGTGTCGGTGCCGAGCTCGGCGCACTCCTCGGCCAGTTCCGCCACGCTCGGCAGGGCCGCGTGCGTCGCCGAGACCGCCAGTCCGGCGGCGTCGAGGTCGGCGCGGAGCTTGCGGGTGGCGGCCAGCCGTTCGGCCTGGCTCTTGGCCGGCGAACCCAGCCCGAACGGTTCGACGTAGCGGAAGCCGATCTCGGCGAGGCGGGCCAGCGTCGCGGGCTGGTCGGCTGCCAGCTGGTCGCGGACGCTGTAGAGCTGAACGGACAGTGTCGGCAAGGACCTCACCCCTTCAGGGAGGGAATCAACCCACGATCAACGGCCGGAGGGTGCGCTGCGCGATGCGCAGACCCTGCGTGATGCGTTCGTCGTCACCGCCCCAGACGGGATCCTCGTGCTCGACGGAGAGGATGCCGGTGAACCCGTGCTCGTAGAGCCGGTCGACGACCTTGGGCCAGTCGACCTGGCCGAGGCCGGGCACCCGGTAGCGCCACCAGCCCATGTCCCAGGGGTTGCCGCCCTTGTCGACCTTGCCGAAGAAGCCGTAGCGGTTGCGCGCGGCGGGATCGAGCTCGACGTCCTTGGCCTGCGCGTGCACGATGCGGTCGATGTAGGGCGCGATGGTCTCCACCGGGTCGATCCCGATCCAGGTCAGGTGCGAGGGATCCCAGTTGAGGTAGAAGCCCAGCGAGAACATCCACTCCCACAGCTCCGGCGAGTAGGCCAGGTTGCCGGGGTAGCCGTCGGGGTGCCAGCCCTCCATCACGCAGTTCTCGACGATGAGCTTCACGCCGCGCTCACCGGCGTAGTCGACGAGTTCGGGCAGCACCCGCTGCCCTTCGGCGAGGTTGTCGGCGACCGACTTGGTCCAGTCGCGGCCGATGAAGGTCCCCACGTAGGGCACGCCGAGCGCCTGGGCGGCGTCGATGGAGTGCTTGAGGTGGGTGCGGATCTCCTCGCGGCGCGCGGGGTCGGGGTGCAGGTTGTTCTCGTAGTAGGCGAACGCCGACAGCTCCAGGCCGTAGCGCTGGAAGAGGTCCTTGGTCTCGTCGACCTCCTCGGAGCCGAACTCGGCGACCGGCAGGTGGGCTGCTTCGAAGTCGCGGCCGCCGGTGCGCGGCCAGACCGCGACCTCCAGGGCCTCGTAGCCGTTGATCTTGGCCCAGCCGGCGACCTGTTCCAGCGTCCACTGCGGGAGACAAGCGGTGAGCATTCCGAGTCGCATCATCACACCTTCGTCCAGGAGCCGTTTCCGGATGCGCGCACGACCGCGTCGACCAGCCGGGCCGAGCGGAGTCCGTCGGTGAAAGTGGGGAGCCCTTCCGGGTCTCCGCCGTCGATCGCCGCGTAGGTGTCGGCGACGAACGCGTCGAAGCAGTCGGCGTAGCCCTGCGCGTGCCCGGCGGGCAGCTTGGAGAGCCTGCGCTGCTCGGCCGATCCGGTGCCGATGTCGCGAACCAGGACGCGGTTGCTCTCGGCGCCGCCGAGCCAGATCTGCTCGGGGTTCTCCTGGTCGAACACCGCGCTGCCGCCGGAACCGTCGAGCTCGAACCACAACCGGTTCTTCCGACCCGCTGCGACCTGCGAGATCGCGGCCGAGGCGAGCACGCCGGTGCCGGTGCGCAGCAGCAGCGCCGCAGTGTCCTCGGTGCGCACCTCGACCCGCTCGCCGGCGTCGCCGCTGGGGCCGCTGAAGCTGATTCCTCCGGCGGACGGGCGGGTGGGCACGGCGATGGAGAACTCGGCGAAGACGTCGGTGAAGGTCTCCCCCGACACCCACTGCACGAGGTCGCACCAGTGCGAGCCGATGTCGGCGAAGGCGCGCGACACCCCGCCCTGCTCGGGGTCGACGCGCCAGCCGGAGGCGTCCGGGTCGAGCATCCAGTCCTGCAGGTAGCTGCCGTGCAGCAGGTGCCAGTCGCCGAACTCGCCGGCCTGCCGCCGGGCCCGGATCTCGCGGACCAGCGGGTGGTAGCGGTAGACGAAGGGCACCGTGGCGACGAGTCCGCTGGAGGCGGCCGCCGCGGCCATCCGCTCGGCCTGCTCCAGCGAAATCCCCAGCGGCTTCTCGCAGATGACGTGCTTGCCCGCGGCGAGCGCGGCTTCGGCGAAGGGCGCGTGGGTGGCGTTGGGGGTGCAGATGTGCACCACGTCGACCCGGTCGTCGGCGAGGACCTCGTCGAAGGAGGCGAACGCGCAGACGTTCCACTCCCCCGCCTTCTCCAGCGAACGTTGCGGCGTGGACGCCAGCACTCCGACGATCTCGGCGCCGGCGAGCAGCGCGGAACGCCGGTGCACCTCGCCGATCATCCCGGCGCCCACGATCGCGGCGCCCCGCCTGGTGTTCCCAGGGCTCACGCGCCTGCCTCCCTCGGTCGGTTCGGATGACAACGACGGGTGTCTCACGCCCGATTTTCGTCTTCGCTCACGCTAGGACCCCACATTTATGCCGACAATAGCTACAATTTATTTTCTTTTCGGTCATAAATAAGCGGTAAATCCGCCGGAGGGGGCGACCGTGGGATGGGATCCGGTCCGGTTGACGGTGCCGAGGACGTCCGGGCGCGCTGACGCGAACCTGGTGCTCAGCGTGCTGACCAGGCTGATCGCCTCCAGCACGGCGGAAAGCCGCGCGGAGCTGGTCAAGCACACCGGTCTCGCCCGCTCCACCGTCAACAGCCACCTGGACGCCCTCATCGCGGCCGAGGTGGTCGCCGAGCGCGGCGCGCTCAACGGCGGCGGCCGGGGACGTCCCGCCCACCGCCTGGCGATCTCCCCGCGCGCCGGGGTCGTGCTCGCCGCCGACGTCGGCGCGCACAGCACCCGGCTGGCAGTGGCCGACCTCGGCCAGGACCTGCTCGCCGAGCAGCAGGTGGCGCTGGACATCTCGGTCGGCCCGGAGAAGGCCCTCGACGTGCTCACCGAGCAGCTGCGCGCGCTGCTGAGCAGCAGCGACATCGCCACCGACGAGGTCAAAGCGCTGGTCATGGGCCTGCCCGGACCGGTGGATCCGCGCATGGGCATGCCGGTGCGCCCGCCGATCATGCCCGGCTGGGACGGCTTCCCGGTCGGCGACACGATGGCCGACCGCTTCGACTGCACCGCCTCGGTCGACAACGACGTGAACCTCATGGCCCTGGGCGAGGCCCGCGCGCTGCCCGCCGCGGAGTCCCCGCTGCTGTTCCTCAAGATCGGCACCGGGATCGGCGGCGGCATCGTCTCGGCGACCGGTGAGCTGCACCGGGGTTCCGACGGCGCGGCCGGCGACATCGGGCACATCCGGGTGCCCGGCGCCGACGACGTGATCTGCCAGTGCGGCAACGTCGGCTGCGTGGAGGCGGTGGCCTCGGCCGACGCGGTGCTGCGCGGGCTGCGCGCCGAGTCCGGCGGGCCGGAGACGATAGAGGATCTGGCCCGGCTGCTGCGCGACGGCGACGCGCTCGCCATCCGCAGGATCCGGGCCGCCGCGGCGACCATCGGCGAGGTGGTGGCGATGCTGGTGCACTTCTACAACCCGAAGCGGATCGTCCTAGGTGGACTGATCACCTCGGTCGGAGACGACCTGCTCGCCGGGATCCGCAGCGTCGTCTACCGCCGGGCGCTGCCGCTGGCGACCCGGCACCTCTCGCTGGCCAACAGCACCCTCGGCCGCTCCGCCGGGCTCGCCGGCGCGGTGGTCGCCGGCATCGAGAACGTGCTCTCCCCGGAGGGAATTCCCGCCCTGGTCCGAGAGATCCCTTGACACCCCGCATCCGCGCGGCAACCATTTGATCCGTCTCACGCCGCCGTTTCGACCGGTGCCCGGGTCTGCCCGGCGTCACCGCCGACGAACCGCGAAGCGGAGACAGCCATGCCTTCAACCCGGCCCTGGGCCGCCGTCGCCGCAGCGGCGCTGGTCCTCAGCGGCTGCGCGAGCGCTCCCCCGACCGGTCCGCCGGGCGAGCACGCACCCCCGGTCTCCGTCGCCGATCCCGCCTCAGCTCGGGGTGCGCGCGGCGAGGTGACCATTTGCGGAGTGCGCGACACCGGCGTTTTCGAGACCCTCACCCAGGAGTTCAACGCGCGCGGCACCGGGCTGACCGCGCGCTACATCGAAATCGGCCAGGACACCGACTCCACCCGCGCCCAGGCGTTGCAGCGGCTGGAGGGCGGTTCGTCGGAGTGCGACATCTACCTCACCGACGTGACCTGGACCAGCGAGTGGGCCACCCAGGGCTGGCTGCTCGACCACAGCAGGCTCACCGAACGGCACCGCGACGAGCTGATGCCGACCACGTTGGAAACGGTGCGCTACGCCGGGCGCGACTGGGCGGTTCCCTTCTACACCAACGCCGGGCTGCTGTTCTACCGCGCCGACCGCGTGCCCCCTCCTACCACCTGGCGCGAGGTCTACGCCCAGGCCGGGCAGGACCGGTCGCACCGGGTGGAGATGCAGGCCAAGCGCTACGAGGGGCTGACCGCGAACTTCCTGGAACTGCTCTACTCGGCCGGCGGTTCGGTGATCGACGACTCGGGCCGGGTCACCGTCGACTCGCCGCAGACCCGGGAGGTGCTGCGGCTGATGAGCCAGGGCCTGGAGTCCGGGGCGATCGACCGTGCGTGCCTGACCTACGACGAGGACTACGCCCGCCGCGCCTACGAATCCGGCGCGGCAGGCTACCTGCGCCAATGGCCCAGCGCGCACAAGAAGATCCAGGAAACCGCAGCGGGTCCCGTCACCCAGGCGGTGGCGCTGCCGGCCTTCGACGAGCGCAGCAAACCGGCCGCGGTGCTGGGCGGCTGGAACCTCGCCATCGCCGCGAAGTCCGACGACCCGGGCGCGGCCGTCGCGCTCATCGACTACGCCACCAGCGCGCAGTTCCAGAAGAAGATGGTGCTCGACACCGCCCAGGCCCCGGTGTTCGCCGCGCTCTACGACGACCCGCAGGTGCGCGCCGAACTGCCGTTCATCCCGCAGCTCAAGGAGTCGTTGCTGCAGGCGAAGCCGCGTCCGCGCTCACCGGTGTACGCGCAGGTGTCGCGCGCGATCTACGACAACGTCTACGAGGTGATCTCCGGGCAGGCCGACGTGGAGTCGGGCGTGCGGAAGATGACCGCAGACGTCGAGACCGCCCAGGAGACGTTCTGATGAGCCGAGTCGACGCCCAGCAGCGGCGCACCGCCGTGTGGATGGTCTCCCCAGCCCTGGTGATCATGTTCCTGGTGGCGGCGGTGCCGATCGGCTACGCGGTCTGGCTGTCGCTGAACGTCTACAGCGTCCGGCACGCGGGTCTGTCGCAGTTCGTCGGCCTGACCAACTACTGGAACGCGCTGATCTCCGAGGAGTGGTGGCGGGCGTTCGGGCAGACCTTCCTGTTCGCCTTCACCTCCGTGGCCCTCGAAGTGGTCCTCGGCGTGGCGATGGCGCTGCTGCTCAACGTGGCGTTCCGGGGTCGCGGCCTGCTGCGATCGGTGCTTCTGGTGCCCTACGCGGTGCTGACGGTGGTTTCGGCGATCACCTGGCAGGCCATGTTCGAGTCCAACCTCGGCCTGGTCACCGGGCTGCTGCGGGCCCTCGGCCTGCCCGGCGGCGAGCAGGTGTGGCTGGCCGAACCGGGCTACGCGATGGTGGTGATCATCGTCGCCGACGTGTGGAAGACCGCGCCGTTCGTCGCGCTGCTGGTGCTGGCCGGGTTGCAGGTCATCCCCGGCGATGTCTACGAGGCTGCGGACCTGGACGGGGCGAGCCGCTGGCAGACGTTCTGGCGGGTCACCCTGCCGCTGCTGCGCCCGGCGATCGCGCTGGCGGCGATCTTCCGGTTGCTCGACGCGCTGCGGATCTTCGACCTGCCGTTCGTGCTGACCAAGGGGTCCAACGGCACCGAGACGATGTCCATGATCGCCTACCAGGAGCTGCGCGAACAGCGGCTGATCGGGCAGGGCTCGGCGCTGTCGATCCTCACCTTCATCACCGTCATGGCCGTGTCGCTGGTCTACATCCGCTTCGCGGGCGGCAACATTCGCGACGTCGCGGAGGAGAAGTCATGACACGTCCCGTGGTCCTGCTGTTCGCGCTGCTGGTGATGCTGGCCTCGCTGGTGCCGTTCTACTGGCTGGTCAACACCTCGCTCAAGACCGGCGCCGAGCTGTCCTCGGGTTCGCTGGTGCCCGGTTCGCCGTCGCTGCGGAACTACCTGGACGTGCTGGCCGACGAGGACTTCCTGACGGCGCTGGGCAATTCGCTGGTCGTCGGGGTGGTGACGACCTCGCTGGCGCTGCTGCTGGCCTCCTTCGCCGCCTACGCGCTGGCGCGGTTGAAGCTGCCGCGCAAGGGCATCGTCCTCGGGCTGATGCTGTCGGTGACGACGTTCCCGGTGATCGCCATCGCGGCACCGATGTTCACGATCTGGCGCGAGATCGGGCTCTACGACACCCTCGCCGGCCTGATCATCCCGAAGCTGACCTTCGCGCTGCCGATGGCGATCTTCGTGCTCACCTCGTTCTTCCGCGAGATCCCCTTCGAACTGGAGGAGTCCGCGCTGATCGACGGGGCGAGCCCGTTCACCGCGTTCCGCAAGGTGATCCTGCCGCTGGCCGTTCCCGGCATCGCCACCACGGCGATCCTGGTGTTCATCTCGGTGTGGAACGAATTCCTGCTGGCGGTCACGCTCACCTCCACCCCGGAGGCCCGGACCGTTCCGGTCGCCATCGCCTACTTCTCCGGAACGAGCGATTTCGACCACCCGATCGGCACTATCAGCGCGGCGTCCGTGCTCGTCACCCTGCCACTGCTGATACTCGTGCTGGTCTTCCAGAAGCGCATCGTGGCCGGTCTTACCGCCGGCGCGATCAAGGGCTGAGGCCACCGCAGAAGAAGGAGTCCCTTGATGAGTGACCCCACGTTCCGGGTCGGAGTCGTCGGCGTCGGCTGGGCGGGGCAGCAGCACCTCGCCGCCTACCAGGCGCTGCCCAACGTTGAGATCGTGGCGATCGCCGGGCAGGAGGCCGACTTGCTGGCCTCGCTCGGCGAGGAGTACGGCGCACCTCACCTGTTCGAGAGCTGGGAGCAGCTCGTCGAGCTGCCCGAGCTGGACGCGGTGAGCATCGCGGTGCCCAACTTCCTGCACGCCCCGATCGCCATCGCCGCGCTCAAGCGCGGACTGCACGTGCTCAGCGAGAAGCCGTTGGCCCGCAACGGCATCGAGGGCAGGCAGATGGTCGACGCGGCGCGTTCGGCCGGCCGGGTGCTCGACGTGGCGTTCAACCACCGGCTGCGCGGCGACATCCAGACCCTCGGCGGGATCATCCAGAGCGGCGAGCTCGGACGGCCCTACTACGCCAAGGCGTCCTGGATGCGGCGGCGCGGCATCCCCAAGATCGGCAGCTGGTTCACCAACCGCGAGATGGCCGGCGGCGGGCCGCTGGCCGACATCGGCGTGCACGTGCTGGACTACGCGCTGTTCCTGCTCGGCGAGCCGAAGGTCGAGTCGGTCAGCGCGGTGACCTACGCCGAGCTGGGTCCGCGCAACATCGGCGGCATGAAGTGGGAAACCGCCCAGTCCAAGGGCGGTTTCGAGGTCGAGGACTTCGCATCGGCGTTCATCCGGCTCGAAGGCGGCGGGACGCTGGTGCTGGAGACCTCGTGGGCGGCGTTCCGCAATCCCACCGACCTCATCGACTTCAGCGTCCTGGGGACCGAGGGCGGCGCCGAGCTCAGGGCCGTCGGCGCCACCAAGGCGCAGGTCGGTGACCTGCACGTGTACCGGGACGTCGACGGTGAGATCGCCGACTACCAGCCCAGCGCCGAGCCCGGGCGCGCGCACGCCGCGGTGGTGGAGAACTTCGTGCGGCTGATGGGTTCTCCGCAGGAGTGGCCGGACAACGACGGCTCGCAGGCGCTGCGCCGCGCGGAGGTCATCGACGCCTGCTACCGCTCGGCGGCCGAGAAGCGGGAGGTGGCGGTCGCGTGAGCGGTCTGCGCATCACGGTCTGGAACGAGGGCGTGCACGAGGCGGAGCAGGACCCGCCGGTGATGGCCGAGATCTACCCGGACGGCATCCACGGCGCCCTCGCCGAGGGGATCCGGCAGGGGCTGCCGGAGGCCTCGGTGCGCACCGCCCTGCTGGCCGACCCCGAGCACGGGCTGCCCGAGGAGGTGCTCGCCGACACCGACGTGCTGCTGTGGTGGGGCCATCGCGCGCACGGTCAGGTCGACGAGGCGGTGGTGGACCGGGTGCAGCGGCACGTCCTGGGCGGCATGGGGCTGCTGGTGCTGCACTCCGGGCACTTCTCGAAGATCTTCCAGCGTCTTCTGGGCACCACCTGCTCGCTGGGCTGGCGCGACGCGGCCGAGCAGGAGCTGGTGTGGACCGTCGCCCCGCACCACCCGATCACCGAGGGCGTGCCGAACCCGCTGGTCATCCCCGAGCAGGAGACCTACAGCGAGTTCTTCGACATCCCCGCGCCGGACGAGCTGATCTTCATCTCGTCCTTCGACGGCGGTGAGGTGTTCCGGTCGGGCGTGACGTTCTTCCGGGGCCACGGCCGGATCTTCTACTTCAGCCCCGGCGATCAGCGCTACCCCGTCTACCACCAGCCTGAGATCCGCAGGATCCTCACCAACGGCATCACCTGGGCCGCCCAGCCGGACCGCCCCCGAACGGCTCCCGACGTCACCAAGCTCGACCGACACTGGCGGTGACCAGCACTTTTCGAATTTCGCGCGAAGTTCGAGGCCGAAACCTGCCGTTCAAATTTCGCGCGAAATTCGAATCCCTCACCCGGTCAGGCGACGGGGCCTGGGAAGTAGTGCTTCGGGTCCGCCCGCTTGTGCGGGGGTGGGTAGTTGCGGGGTGGTGTTTCGACCAGCGGGGCGTTGGCGGGGAGGCGGCCTTCCGCCCGGTTCCAGGCCGCCCTGGCGCGCGGGTGGAAGCGGAGTTTGAACGGGACGAAGCTCCACAACGCCGCGAACACCCGACCTACGACCTTGAGGAGGAGCTCGTCGCGGCGGGTCCAGCGCAGGCCGAGCTTCTCGCGGATCGGCGGGTCGTAGCAGCCGGTCGTGAGCCAGTGCATGAGCCGCGCGATGGGCGGCCGCACCCACCGCCAGGCGGGTTCGGGCAGCCACTTCATCAGCGGCGGCCTGCCGATGCGGGAGAGATCGCGGACGTCGAGGGTGGCCTTGTTGACCTCCAGCACGTCCCGGCACATGTGGTCCCAGTAGCGCTGGAAGCTCGGCCAGTCCGGCGGGACCGGGCGCATGCTCATGCCGTAGAGGCGGTACCACTGCACGCCCTCGGCGTAGACCTGCGCCTTCTGCTCCTCGGTCAGCGGCTTGCCCAGGCGGTCGTTGATCAGGATCGGCATCACCAGGAACGTCGCGTGAGCCCAGAAGAACGTCTCCGGGTTGAGCGCGTGGTAGGGCCTGCCGCGCTTGTCGACGCCCTTGATGCCGTTGTGGAAGCCGCGGACCAGTTTCGCCGTCTCCTCCGCGCGCGGGCCGTCGTAGACCACGCCGCCGATCGGGTACAGCGATCGGTAGAGCCGCTCCCAGCGCTCGTCGAAGAACTCCGAGTGCTCCTCCACGCCGGCCCCCAGCTGCGGATGCATGTTCTGCATCGACCCGGCCCACAGCGCCAGCAGCAGCCCGCGCCAGTCGCCGAAGTAGCGCCACATCAACGAATCCGGCCCCAGCGGTTCGGGCATGCGACGCTCCGTTCGATCTGAGCACGGCCGTCATCAAACGTAAGCAGGCCGACACGCAGCGTCAATGCCGCACGCCCGGACGGACGACGCCGAGACCCCGCCTAGACTCGGGGGCGGAGGTGGTCGGGCCGTGACCAAGAGCCAACTCGGCATCCTGCTGGTGCGCACGCTGCTGTTCTTCGCCGTGGCGGTGGCCCTGGGCGTGATCAACGGCTGGCCGTCGTACGCCGTCATCGCCGTGGCGCTGACCGGTGGCGCCGCGCTCGTCCAGCTCGGCGGGTGGTTGTGGATGCGCCGCGCCGAGCAGAGCGGGAGCGCGGCGGAGAAGCCGACCGCGCGCAGCGAGTTCCTCTGACCGGACTGGCAACAACTACCCCCCTGGGGTATAAAGGTGGTGGGTCCACCGACCCAGGGGAGGTAATTCGATGCACGGCTACGCCCACAACAAGGACGACTACGCCAAGCGACTGCGTCGCATCGAGGGTCAGGTGCGCGGGCTCGCGCGCATGATCGACGACGACGAGTACTGCATCGACGTACTCACCCAGGTCTCGGCCACCACGAAGGCGCTGCAGGCCGTGGCGCTGGGACTGCTCGACGAGCACCTCAAGCACTGCGTCTCCGAGGCGATGTCCGAGGGCGGCGAGCAGGCCGAGGCCAAGATCCGCGAGGCCAGCGACGCCATCGCGCGCCTGGTGAAGTCCTGACGGCTCCGCCCGTGCGCACCGGAGCGTTCCGCTGGGCCCTGCTGGTGGCCCTGGCCCTCGGCGTGGTGCTCATGCACCACGTGCCCGCGCAGCACGACGCGCACCACGCCCAGCCCACCGTCGGCGTGCACGCCCAGGTCGAGGCCTCCGACGACGCCGCGCCCGACGGGCACGACGCGCTGCACCTGTGCCTGGCGGTCGCCGCGAGCTTCCTCGTGCTGCTGGCCCCACGCCTGCGCCTGGCCGTCCTCGTCACGGCCGAGATGTTCATCCCCCGGATCCGGCGCACACTGCAACGAGCGCGACCTCCGGACCCATTACCTCGGCGGCTCGCCGCACTCTGCGTACTCCGGCGCTGATCGGCCTGCGGACCGGCTCGACCCGGTCACGCCCGATCCCGCCAATTCGAAGACGAGGTAATTCGCGATGAAGCACGCCCGCACGGGCGCCGCTGTGCTCGGCGCCGCCCTGTCCCTGTCGTTCCTGGCCGGCTGCGGCCAGGCGGAGAACCCCGCCCCGGCGGCTCCGCCCGCCCAGACCGCGCCCGCGCACAACGACGTCGACGCGATGTTCGCCCAAGGCATGGTGCCGCACCACGAACAGGCCATCGAGATGTCCAGGATGGCCGCCCAGAACGCCGGATCCCAGCAGTTCAAGGACCTGGCCGCCCGGATCGAGGCGGCGCAGGGCCCGGAGATCGACAAGCTGAACGGCTGGCTGCGGGACTGGAACGTCCAGCAGTCCGGACACGGGGAACATGGCGGTCACGCGATGACCGGCATGATGGCCACCGACGAGATGGCCAGCCTCGGCCAGACCAAGGGCCCCGAGTTCGACCAGAAGTTCCTGATGCTGATGATCAAGCACCACGAAGGTGCGGTCGCGATGGCCCGGACCGAGGTGGAGAAGGGTCGTTTCCCCGACGCCCAGCAGATGGCGCGGGAGATCATGATCAGCCAGCAGTCCGAGATCGACTCCATGCGCACGATGCTCACGCAGCACTGAGCGATCGGCTGCCCGGGTCCGCGGGACCCGGGCAGCCCGCGCGGAACCCGGAATTCACGCAACGGTAATCAATTCCGGGAATACCCGTCCACAGTGGACATCAGATCCAAGATCTGTAACCCGCATCACAGCGAATTCTCGATTCCTCCGGAACAAACGCGGCTCCCACCACGCTCTAGGTCGGGTACCGAACGACATTCCGAAGGGAAGCGATGGAAGACGTTGCTGTGCAATCCCCGGCGGCGCCGGCCCGGACGACCGAGGTCCGCGCCGACGAACCGACCGGGCTGAAGCGACTGCGCATCATCGTGGTGCTCGGGGCGCTGATCGCCCTGGGGCCGCTGACCATCGACATGTACCTGCCCGCGCTGCCCTCCATCGGCGCGGACCTGGGGGCTCCCGACTCCACCGTGCAGCTCACCCTCACCGGAACGCTGCTCGGCCTGGGGCTGGGACAACTGCTGATCGGCCCGCTCTCCGACGTCGTCGGACGCCGCAAGCCGCTCATCGCCGGCACCGCGCTGCACATCCTCGCCTCGCTGGCCTGCCTCATCGCGCCGAACGTCGCCGTGCTCGGCGGGCTGCGCGTGGTTCAGGGAGTCGGGGCGGCCGCGGCGATGGTGGTCGCGATGGCCGTGGTGCGCGACCTGTGGTCCGGGCGCGCGGCCGCCACCGCGCTCTCGCGGCTGATCCTGGTCATGGGCATCGCACCGATCCTGGCTCCGACGCTGGGCGGCGCGGTGCTGCTGTCGACCTCGTGGCGCGGGGTCTTCGGCGTGCTGGCCGCGCTCGGTGCGGCCCTGCTGGTGCTGGCGGTGCTCGCGCTGCCGGAGTCGCTGCCGCCGCGGCGCAGGCAGGCACCGCACTTCGCGCCGGTGCTCAAGACCTACGGCAAGCTGCTCACCGACCGCGAGTTCGTGCTGCTGCTGGTCGTGGCCGCGCTGGCGATGACGGCGCTGTTCTCCTACGTGTCGGGCTCCTCGTTCGTGCTGCAGGAGCAGTACGGGCTCAACCAGCAGGCGTTCGGCCTGGTGTTCGGAGCGGGCGCGGTGGCGCTGATCGGCGCATCGCAGCTCAACGTCGTGCTGCTCAACCGCTTCACCACGATGCAGATCGTGGTGACCTCCCTGATCGTGGCCACCGCCTCCGGACTGGTGATGGTCGCCCTGACCACCACCGGGATCGGCGGGCTGGTCGGGTTCCTGGTGCCGTTGTGGCTGGTCCTCGGGTCGATGGGCTTCGTGATGCCCAACGCCCCGGCGCTGGCGCTGGGCCGGCACGGCGAGGCCGCCGGCACCGCCGCGGCACTGCTGGGCGCCTGCCAGTTCGGGCTCGGCGCGCTGATCGCGCCGCTGGTCGGAGTGCTGGGCAACGACGGGCCCGCGATGGCGGTCATCATGACCTCCGGCGCGGCGGTCGCCCTGGTGGCCCTTGCTGCGGTGGTACGGCTCAGCAACCGAACCGTGGCCGCTGCTTGACCCCGGACCGGGGTGACCAACCTCTAACATCACGGCTGGGCGGGACCACCGCCCAGCCGTGAGGAGGTCGCGATGTCCGAGCCCAACGAAGTCGATCTGGACAAGCCCAACGCTGCGCGGGTCTACGACTACTACCTGGGCGGCAGTCACAACTTCGCCGTGGACCGGAAGATGGGCGAGGAAGCGATCGCGATGTGGCCGGAGCTGCCGCAGATCATGCAGGCCAACCGCGCCTTCCTGCGACGCGCGGTGCACTGCTGCGTCGAGCAGGGCATCCGGCAGTTCCTCGACCTGGGCTCGGGCATCCCGACGGTGGGCAACGTGCACGAGGTGGCGCAACTGGCGGCACCCGGCAGCCGCGTCGTCTACGTCGACACCGACCCCGTCGCGGTGGCCTACAGCAAGAACCTGCTGGCCGACAACGCCGATGCCGACATCGTGGGCGCCGACGCCCGCGACCCGGAAGCCGTCCTGGCCTCGGACGAGGTCGCCGCGCTGCTCGACCTGGACCAGCCGGTGGCGGTGATGATGGTGGCGCTGCTGCACTTCGTCGGCGACGAATCCGCGCCGCACGAGATCATCGCGCGCTACCGGGACGCGTTGGCACCGGGCAGCTTCCTGTGCATCTCGCACGCCACCAACGAAGGGCGCCCGGACGTCGCCGACGGCCACGCCGACCTCTACAAGCAGCGGACCGCCACTCCTCTGACGTTCCGCTCGCGAGCCGAGATCGGCGGGTTCTTCGAGGGATTCGAACTGGTCGAACCGGGCCTGGTCTTCCTGCCGCAGTGGCGACCGGTCTCCCCCTCGGAGGTCGGCGACAACCCGGAGCGCATGACCGGACTGGCGGGCGTCGGCCGGAAACTATGACCGGACGCGGCGCTTGCGGCCGGTGACCTTGTTGTAGATGACCAGCACGATCACCGCGCCGATGACCGATCCGATCCAACCGGCGGGCTGGAAGCCGCGCAGACCCACGGTGAACAAGCCGAACAGGAAACCGCCGACGGCGGAACCCACGATGCCGAGGACGATCGTCATCAGCAGGCCGATGTCGTCCTTGCCCGGCACGATGGCGCGGGCCAGGAAACCGGCGATCAGGCCGAACACGATCCAGCCGAGAATTGTCAGGAACACCGAGCTCACCCGTTTTCGCTCGCGGACAGTGCGAATTCCCAGGCTACTCCGATCATGCCCGGCAGGTCGCGGTGATCGTCTTCACCTGGGTTTCGAGGCGGTCACGAAACGGCTGACCTCGAGCATCGGACCGATCGCCAGGCCGGGATCCCTGCCGAGCCGGACCGCCGCGTCCTCGCTGGTCTCGGCTTCGCCGCTCCAGCCCAGCTCCGCCAGCAGGTCGGGAGCGGGCGGGCGGCCGTCGTCGTGCAGGATCGCGCTGACGTCCATGCCCTGCTGCCTGCCGTACTCGGAGATCTTCGCGTCGTTGGCGATCTTGCCGGTGTCGCGGAATTCCTCCACCGCCAAGCGGCTTCCCGGCGCGGACAGGTCGGTGATGGCTCGCAGGAGCCCTCGCTCCGCGTCGCCCGGCAGGTAGGGCAGCAACCCTTCGGCCAGCCACCCGGTGGGAACTCCGACGTCCAGGCCTGCGGCGATCAGCGCGGCGGGCCAGTCCTCGCGCAGGTCGATCCCCAAGGTCCGGTGCTCACAGCCGGGCTCGACCCGGTCGAGGATCTCCCGTTTGAACTGAAGGACTTTCGGCTGGTCGAGTTCGAACACCGCGGTCCCGTCGGGCCAGTCGAGCCGATAGGCGCGCGTGTCCAGGCCTGCGGCCAGGATCACGAACTGGCGCACGCCGGATTCGGCGACCTGAGCGAAGAAGTCGTCGAAGAAGCGGGAGCGGACACCGATGTAGTGGTCGATGCGCTCGGCCCAGCGGCGCCCGTCATCGGGGATCGCCGCCAGCTCCTCCGGCGTGGTCGGGAACGCCATCCCCTGGCCCGCGGCCCGCACCAGCGTTTCGGCGTGAGGGTCGTTGATGAGCCGGTCGTCCCGGCAGCTCTCGATCGCGCGCGCGGCGGCCACCGCCAACGCGGTGACGCCGATGCCGCTGACGATGTCCCAGTCCTGTTCTGCCACTCCCCGATCGTAAGCGGCGGACGCGGTCGGCGCGGGGCGCGCGGCGAGCCCCGAAAGCACCTGCCGAACAGGTCATTTCGGGGACCGCGCACTTCACGCGGCCTTGTGCGCCTCCACGAAGCGGCTGGCGTCGGCCATCTCGCCGAACATCCCGCTCAGGTCGCGGCCGTAGCCCCGCGCCTTCGCCTCGGCGCCTTCGACCTCGGTCTTCCAGCCCAGTCCGCGCAGCACGTCCGGGGCCTCGGGACGGTCGTCGGAGTGCAGCAGGTCGCGCATGTCCAGACCCCACTCCTGGCCGAAGTCGGCGAGGTCCTCGTCCTCGAAGAGCCGGCGGACGTCGTTGAAGTCCTCCACCGCCAACCGGCTGCCGAGGGTGGAGAGCCGGTCGATGGTCGTCAGCAGCCGCTGCTCGGCCTCCGGCGGGAGGTAGGGCAGCAGGCCCTCAGCCAGCCACGCGGTGGGCGCCTCGGTGTCGAAACCGGCCTCGGTCAGCGCCGAGGACCAGTCCTCGCGCAGGTCGATCGGCACCGGCCGGTGCGCGCACTTCGGCGCGGCGCCGAGCCCGTCGAGGACGGTCTGCTTGAACTCCAGGACCTTGGGCTGGTCGATCTCGAACACGGTCGTGCCCGCGGCCCAGTCCAGACGGTGGGCGCGTGCGTCCAGGCCGGAGGCCAGGATCACCACCTGCCGGACGCCGGCCTCACCCGCCGCGGCGAAGAAGTCGTCGAAGCAGCGCGACCGCACGCCCATGTAGTCCTCCATCTTGGCCTGCGCCCAGATGGAGTCGTCCGGCAGCTGCGCCACCTCCTCCGGGGAGGTCGGCATCGGCGCCGGTGCGTCGGCGGCCTTGACGAACGCCGCGGCGAACGGATCCGACATGAGCCGGTCCTCGCGGTGGGTTTCCAGCGCCCGCGCCGCGGCCACTCCCAGCGCGGTCAGCCCGACGCTGGTCACGATGTCCCATTGCTGGCCAGTAGTCACGCTCGCGCCCCTTTCAGTTCCCGTGCTTCCCCCGGGGACCTCATTCGTTCCGGTCGCTCAGCCGAACTCGCCGAGCAGAAATCGGTACTCACCGTGACCGTAACAAGTTAGTTGCGCGTATCAACTAATTGTGCGTCAGCGCACAACCAGAGCGGACGAACTGCTGAAAGCCGCTCAACCTGGCGAAATGCGCAGCCCGGCGGATTCGCGACAGGCTGTTCGGCCGAGGGAGATCGACGAGCCAAAACATGAAAGGACGTGCGGCGCTCAGCTCACCGTTGCACCGGACCAACGAGGTCCACCCAAGTGGGTGATCAGCGACCGAGCACATTCTGCCGTTCAGCGCATAGACTCCCGCCCCGTGACTGCACTACCGCACAGCTCGACCGAGGCGGCCCTTCGCGACGCGGTGGACACAGCCCTCATCGACTTGCTGACCAAGCCGAACACCCCGGCTGACCGCGCCCGCCAGGAACTGATGCGCGCGGTGGGGTTGCTCGACGAGCACCCGCAGATCGCCGTCTCCGCGGATGCGGCGACCGCGGTGCGCACCGCCGCGGACCACCTCGCCCACGGCGAGCGCGCGAACGCGCGCACAGCGCTGGTCACCGCCCGCGGCCGCCTCTCCTCGCCCGGCTCCCGGCAGGCCGCGCGCAACACCTGACGGTCCGACTTCCTCAAGCCCGGCGCGGAGCAACCCGCGCCGGGCTTGAGACGTCTTCAGGCGAAGCACGGTTCGCTCTGGAGGATCATGTCCGACCCCATCGCTCCCCCACCGGTCGTTCCGCAGTACCCGGTCCCGCCACCACCGCTGTTCGACTCCTTCTGGCCCCGGCCGGAGACCGGCGCGCCCCGAGCATTGCTCGCAGCGCTGATCAGCGGCGTCGCTGCAGCGGTGTTCCTCCCGCTGGAAAGTCCCGGAATCGGCTGGACGCTGTTCGGGCTGTGCGCAGCGGCGGCACTGCTGTTCGCCGTGCGTGAGGTACGGATCGGGCAGGTGCTGTGGGCGGTCACCGGCCTGCTGCTGCTAGCGGTGTGCGCCCTGCGCAGCGCCGAGTGGCTGGCCGCGCTGTGCGTGCTGACCTCCGCCGTCGCCGCGGCACTGGCGATCAGCCGCGCACGGGCGGTGCGGGAGCTGGCGCTGATGGCCGTGGCGGTGCCGATCGCCGCGTGCCGGGCGCTGCCGTGGACCGCGCGAGGCATGCGCGGCCGGGTGCGCGGCAGCCGGGCGCTGCGGATGAGCCTCTCCGCGCTGGTCGCGCTGCTGTTGCTGCTGATCTTCGGCGCGCTGTTCGCCGGCGCCGACGAGAACTTCGCGCGGATCGCCGACGCGGTCGTGCCCGAACTGGACTTCGAGACGTTCTTCCGCGCGACGTTCGTGTTCGGACCCTTCACCCTGCTGGCCCTGGGCGCCGCCTTCACCGCGCTGCGCCCTCCAACGCTCGGCGCTCCCACCGGTGAGCGGCGCACGCTGCGCGGACCGGAGTGGGCGGTGCCGATCGGCGTGCTGGTGGCGCTGTTCGCGCTGTTCATCGTCGTGCAGGCGGCGTCGCTGTTCGGCGGTCCGGCGCACGTGCGGGACAGCGCCGGGCTGACGTTCTCCTCCTACGCCCGCAACGGGTTCTGGCAGCTGACGCTGGTGACGATCCTGACCCTGCCGGTGATCGGGGCCGCCGCGCGCTGGGCGCCGAGGCGCACGCGGATCGAGCGGAACCTGCTGCGCGGCCTGGCGGGAGCGCTGGCGGTGCTGACGCTGGTGATCGTCGGCTCGGCGCTGGCACGGATGTGGTCCTACCAGGAGGCCTACGGCTACACGGTGCTGCGGCTGCTGGTGATGACCTGCGAGATCTGGCTCGGCGTGGTCTACGCGATGATCATCGCGGCCGGCGTGCGGCTGCGCGCGCACTGGTTGCCCACGGCGGTGCTGGGCACCGCGATGGGCGCGCTGCTCGTGCTGGCCGGTCTCAACCCCGAGGGCGCGATCGCCGAGGCCAACGTCTCCCGCTTCGAGCAGACCGGCAAGATCGACCCCGAGTACCTGGCGGAGCTGTCGGCCGACGCGCTGCCCGCCATCGAGCGGCTCCCGGCCGACATCAGGGGTCCGGTCGTCCTGGACATCAACGCCAACGCGGGTGAGGTGTCCTGGCGCTCCTGGAACCTCACCGACCAGCTGAACCGCCCCTGAACCCGATCGCGCGTCGCACGAGGGCGGGGTGCGCGACTTCTCGCGAGGTCGCGCACCCCGGTCCTCCCCCGGTCAGCGCAGTTCTCCGAGGCGTTCCCGGTACTCCTCACCGCTGAGCTCGCCTCGTGCGTAGCGCTCGGCCAGGATCGTCCGCGCGCTCTCGGTCGCCGAAGGCCGCCGCGTCCTGCGCAGGATCGCGTAGATCGCGGTGACGATCAGCGAGGCGATCAGCACCATCCACACCAGGCCGAAGATCCAGAACGGACCTCCGCCGTGCCCTCCGGGTCCGCCCCCGGGCCCCCACTGCATCAGTAGTTCGGTCACCATCGCTGCTCACCTTCCTCGTCGGTGATTCCCAGCATCGGCGCCGACGGCGATCCGGGCGTCCGACCAGGAGCGACACCCGTGCTACCGTCCGCGACGTAGGCCGGGACCAGCGGTGTGCGCAGACCGCGCACGCGTCCCCGGAATCGTTGGCCGTTCACTCTCGGTTGCCACCCCGTTTCTTGCGATCACCAGAGCATTCGGGGTTTGGTGGTCGAGGCGGGAAATCCCCGCAACTACGCGAGGAGCTCGAGTTGGACGCAGCTGAGATCGCCGGCCCCAAACCCATGTTCGCCGGACGCAGGCCGTGGGGTCCGCAACTGTCGGTGTACGTGTTCATCCTCGGCCCGTTCCTCGCCCTGGTGGCCGCCGTGCCACTGGCGTGGGGCTGGGGCTTGAACTGGTGGGACGTGGCGCTGGCCGCGGGCTGGTACGTGCTGACCATCCTCGGGGTGACGGTCGGCTACCACCGGTACTTCACCCACGGGGCCTTCCGCGCGAAGCGGTGGTTGCGCATCACCCTCGCGGTGGTGGCGAGCATGGCCGTGCAGGGACCGATCATGCACTGGGTCTCCGACCACCGCAGGCACCACGCCTTCGCCGACCGCGAGGGCGACCCGCACTCCCCCTGGGCCTTCGGCACCTCGCCGGCCGCGCTGGTGCGCGGGTTCTGGCACGCCCACATGGGCTGGGTGTTCGAGCGCGACCTGACCAACCAGGAGCGCTTCGTCCCGGACCTGCTGGCCGACGCCGACATGCGGCTGGTGCACAAGCTGTTCGCCCCGCTCACGGTCGCGACGTTCCTGCTGCCGGGCCTGATGGGCTGGTTGATCACCGGTACCGTCTGGGGCGCGTTGACCGCGTTCTTCTGGGCCGGGCTGGTCCGGGTGGCGTTCCTGCACCACGTGACGTGGTCGGTGAACTCGATCTGCCACCTGGTGGGCGAACGGCCGTTCAAGAGCCGGGACAAGGCGGCGAACTTCTGGCCGCTGGCGATCCTGAGCATGGGCGAGTCGTGGCACAACCTGCACCACGCGGACCCGACCTGCGCGCGCCACGGCGTCCAGCGCGGTCAGATCGACATCTCGGCCAGGGTCATCTGGCTGTTCGAGAAGGCCGGCTGGGTCCACCACGTCCGCTGGCCCACCCCGACCCGCCTCTCCCGCCTGGCCGTCGGAGAGGACTGATCAGCGCCGGGCCGAGGTGCAGCGGATGCAGAGCTTGGCCGCGGGCAGGGCTTCGAGGCGTTCCTTGGTGATGCGCTTGCCGCAGCGCTGGCACTGCCCGTAGGTGCCGTCCTCGACGCGCCTGACGGCCTCGTCCAGCGCTTCGAGCTCGGCCTTGGCGTCGGTCAGCAGGCCTTGGGTCTGGGCCCGCTCGTAGGCGATGGTGACGCCTTCGGGGTCGTGCTCGTCGTCGTTGGTGGTCCAGGTCGCCGACTCGACGATGGACGTGAGGTGCCGCTGCAGCGACTCGATGCGGTGCTGCACCTCGGTCCGTTGGTCGGCCAGGAGCCTCTCCGGCGACTTGCGCGCCATGCCCGGTCAACGCTGTGCGGCGGGCTTTATTCCGATTCGGCGCCGCTGGTCACCGGTTCGGGTGCCGGTTCCGGCCGCTTGGTGCGGGACCGGGCGAGGCTGGCGACCGTGGTGATCGCCAGGGTGAGCACGATGAAGCCGAGCGACGCGGCGATGCCGATGTCGGGGACCGCGAAGTGGATCTCCTCGACGTGCGATCCGTGCAGCGCCTCGACGATCAGCTTGAGGCCGATGAAGCCGAGGATCACCGCCAGTCCGTAGCTGAGGTAGATCAGCCGGTCTAGCAGCCCGCCGATGACGAAGTAGAGCTGCCGCAGCCCCATCAGCGCGAAGGCGTTCGCGGTGAAGATGATGAAGCCGTCCTTGGTCAGCCCGAAGATGGCCGGCATCGAGTCCAGCGCGAAGATCACGTTCGCCAGCCCGAGCGCGGCCACGACCAGCAACAACGGCGTGAACATCCGCTTGCCGCCGACGCGGGTGACCATCTTGCCGCCGTCGTAGGTGTCGGTCGTGGGCACGAACCGCTGCAGCGCGCGGATCATGCCGCTGCCCTCGTCGTCGGGCTCGTCGCCACCGGCGTCGCGGGCGACCTTGATCGCGGTGTAGATCAGGAACGCGCCGAAGAGGTAGAACACCCAGTTGAACGCGGCGAGCACCGCGACACCCGCGGCGATGCACGCCGCGCGCAGCACCAGGGAGATCAGGATGCCGATGTAGAGCACCCGGTGCTGGTGCTCGCGGGGCACCGCGAAGCGCGACATGATGATCACGAAGACGAACAGGTTGTCCACCGACAGGCTGTACTCGGTGACGTACCCGGCGAAGAACTCCGCGCCGCTGGTGGAACCGGCGAAGGCGAACAGCAGCCCGCCGAAGATCGCCGCGAGCGCGACGTAGAAGGCCACCCACAGGCCGGCCTCCTTGACGCCGACGGCGTGCGGCCGCCGCCCCACCACGAGCAGGTCCGCCGCGATCAGGCCGAGCAGCGCGACCAGCGTCACCGCCCACACCCACACCGGGAAGTTCATCCGCGTCCCCTCACACCGCTCGCTGCGCGCCCTGCCCCGTGTCCGGACAAGTGGATGCAGAATACTGTATGGAAAAACGGATCCCCGGCGATCAGCGGGACGATTCCGAGCAATTCGGACGAAAAATCATGCCATTCGGATCGAAATCACATCCGGACGAGGGCATTTGAACCCCTACGTCCGATTCATCCTCGCCGGTGCCGTTTTTCCGATCGTCCACACTGGACGCATTTTCCCACGCGGAGCGGAATGCTCTTGCTCCGGTCGCCGCGCGTCAAGGCGTGGCGGCCAGCGCCGCGAACCAGCGGCGGTCCACCTCGATCACCCGCGCGCTGAAACCGGTGGCCAGCGCGGCGATGGCGTCGGCACCGACCCGCGCCCAGCGGAAGGTCCGGCCGCGCCCTCCCGCGTCGACGACGCGCCCGGTGCCGCGCCAGACCCCGGTTCCGGGCGGCTCGACCTCCACCCACGCCAGTCCCCCGGGCCGCAGCAGGCGGCGCACCCGCGCCAGCAGCGCGGTGGGGTCGCCACCGATGCCGATGTTGCCGTCGACCAGCAACGCCTCGCGCCAGCTGCCGTCGCCCGGCAGCGGCCCGAACACGTCGCGGCGCAGCGCCATCGCACCGCGGGCGAGGGTCATCTCGACCGCAAGCGGTGAGCTGTCGATGCCCAGGCACATCACTCCGCTGCCGGTGAGCGCGCCGGCGAGCCTCCCGGGACCGCAGCCGATGTCGAGCACCGGACCGCGGCAGGCCGCGAGGACGTGGCGGTCAGCGGTGTCGGGCGGGGAGATCCAGCGGTGCCCGGGCAGCGGCCGGGCACGACCGTCGCTGGTCTCCAGGGTGGTGGTGCCGCCGCGCAGGGCCGCGTCGAACTCGCCGCTCACCCGGTCACCCGGCCAGCGCCGCGGCGAAGCGGGTGCGCGGGACCCCCTTGGCGACGGTGTGGGCGTCGCCCATCGTGTCCACGTCGACGAGCTCCGGCAGCGCCTCGACCCGCAGTCCGGCGTTGCGCAGCGCGTTGAGGGTGCGGCGCCCGGTGTCGGGGCGCGAGGTGGGGATGTCGGCGAGCAGTCCCGCGAGCCGGGGATCGCGGAAGCCGATGGCCCACCAGCCCCCGTCGGCGGCCGGGCCGTAGACGGCGTCGGCACCGACCAGCCGGCGGCAGGCGTCGTCGAGCAGCTCCGCGGTGACCTGCGGGGTGTCCATCCCGATCTGCAGCACCGGCAGTCCCGGGTGGGCGGCGGCGGTGTCGGCGTGGGCTGCGGCCAGTCGCTGCGGGAAGTCCTCGCCGCGCTGACCCAGCAGCGTGCCGCGTGCGAATCGCTCGCGCAGTTCGGTGGCGCGGGCGGCGTCGTCGAGACCACCGGTGAGGGCGACGACCGGGTGCGCTCCCGGGGTGGAGTGGACGGCGTCGAGGGTGTCGAGCAGGCTCGCGGCGGCGAGCTCGGCGGCCTGCTCGGGCGTGGCGGGCGGGCACAGCCGGGTCTTGGCCAGCCCGGGCACGGGAGCCTTGGCGACGACGAGCAGCGCGGTCATCGCAGCACCCGCGCCATGTCACGAGTCGCGCGCAGCGTGCCGCGCACCGAACCGGAGACCTTCGAGCGGGTTCCGGCGGTGCGGGGCCGGTACTCGACGTCGGTTTCGACGATCCGCCAGCTTGCTCGTCCCGCCTTGAGCAGCAGCTCCAGCGGATAGCCGAAGGCGCGGTCGGCGACGTCGAGCTTCAGCAGATCAGCGCGCCGGGCGGCGCGGATCGGCGCGATGTCGTGGACCGGCACGCCTTGCCTGCGCAGCAGGGCGGCGATGAGCGCGTTGCCCGCGCGGGCGTGCGCGGGCCAGGCCGCGGGCGTGGCGGGGACGCGCCGCCCCACCGCGAGGTCGGCACCGGCGCGCACCTGGGCGACCAGATCCGGCAGCACCGCCGGGTCCAGGGAACCGTCGCAGTCGGCGAAGCACACGATCTCGGTGACCGCGGCTTCCAGACCGGTGTGCACGGCGGCTCCGTAGCCGCGGCGGGGCTCGGAGACCACCGTCGCCCCGTGGGCGGCGGCGATGTCCGGGGACCCGTCCCGAGATCCGTTGTCCACCACCAGCGCCCGGTAGCCGTCAGGCAGGGCCGCGAGCACTCCGGGAAGGGCGGCGGCTTCGTCCAGGCAGGGCAGCACCACGTCGACTTGGTTCACGACATCCATGCAAGCGCACAGTGGACGGAACCGAAAAGGTCTGCGACGCTTACCGAATCCTTACGCCGGGCGAGTTCTTACGAGGTTCTGACGGATCCCTCCCTGGCGTTGGCCGACGGCCTCGTGTGCGACTAACTTCGCGGCGGTGCCCACCCTGTCCCGCCGCGCGCAGCTGATCGCGCTCGCAACCGCTGCGCTGGTCATCGCCGCCACCGCGATCGCCGGTGTCGCGCTCAACCGCACTGGTGTTCCGCTCCACGCCGACGCCGCCCCGCTCTTCGGCTTCCTCAACCCCCACCTCGGCCCCGGAACGCCCCTCGCTCTCGCACTGGCGATCGCCGTGGTCGCGTGGGGCCCGCCGCTGGCCTCCCGGCTGCCGTGGCGCGGGCTGCTGGCCGCGAGCTACGCGGCGGCCCTGGCGTGGACGGTCTCGCTGGCGTTGGTGGACGGCTGGCGCGCGGGGTTCACCGAACGGCTGACCGACTGGACCGAGTACCTCCACGACGTGCCCCGGGTGCACGACATCCCCGCGATGATCGGCGAGTTCACCCAGCACGTCCTCGCGGGGCAGCCCCAGTCGTGGACGGTGCACGTCTCAGGTCACCCGCCGGGTGCGCTGCTGGTCTACACGTGGCTGGACCGGCTCGGGCTCGGTGGCGGCACCTGGGCGTCGGTGGTGACGGTGCTGGTGGGCGCCCTGGCCGCGGTCGCGGTACCGGTGACGGTCAAAGCGCTGCACGACGAGCGGGCGGCCCGCGCGGTGGTCCCGTTCGTGGTGCTGTTCCCCGGCGCCGTGTGGATGGGCGTCTCGGCCGACGGCCTGTTCACCGGGGTCACCACGACCGGCATCGCCCTGCTGGCGCGGCGCCGGGCGCTTCCGTCCCTGCTCGGCGGGCTGCTGCTCGGATCCGCGTTGTTCCTCAGCTACGGCCTCACCCTCGTGGCCGTGATCGCGCTCGCCGTCGTGCTGGTCAACCGCTCCTGGCGATCCCTGCTGATCGCCGCGTGCGGGGCCTCGATCGTCGTCGCCGCCTTCGCCGCGGCCGGGTTCTGGTGGCTCGACGGCTACCACCTGGTGGTCCAGCGCTACCACCAGGGCGATTTCGCTCAACGGCCCTACGCTTACTGGGTGTTCGGCAACCTCGGCGCCCTGCTCCTCTCAGCCGGTCCGCTCACCGCAGCCGCCCTCGCCCTGGCGACCTCCTCACCCGCCACCACAGCCACAACACCGAGAACCCCGGTAATCAGGACACGGAGTTCGGGGGCGTTCAGGACGACACGGAAAACCGCAGTAATCGGGTCACGGAAAACTGCGGTAATCGGGTCGGCTTCCGCAGGAGGTGCGGGGGCGTCGAGAACCGGGGAACGGCGAACTCCTGGGATCGGGGAGGTGGTCCGTCGTTCGGTCGCCGCCGTGCCGCGCGTCGACGCGGTGCGGGGGCTGGTCCTGGCCGCCGGGCTGGCGGTGCTGGCGGCGGATCTGTCCGGGTTGAGCAAGGCCGAGGTCGAGCGGATCTGGCTGCCCTTCGGGGTGTGGTTCGCTGTGGGAGGTGCCCTGCTGCCCGCCGGTTCCCGGCGCTGGTGGCTGGGCGCGCAGGCGGTGACCGCCCTGGCGGTCAACCACGTGATCGCGACGAGCTGGTGATGGGGATGCGGGAACAGGCCGGACGGGTGCTGGTCGTCGATGACGACCACGCGGTGCGCGACGTCGTCCGCCGCTACCTGGAGCGCGCCGGCTACCAGGTCGACCTCGCAGGCGACGGCGAGACGGCCCTGCGCACCAACGCCGAGCGCAGACCGGACCTGATCGTGCTGGACCTGATGCTGCCGGGCATCGGAGGCCTGGAGGTGTGCCGCAGGGTGCGCGAGCGCGGGCCGGTCCCGGTGGTGATGCTGACCGCGCTCGGCGAGGAGTCCGACCGGGTCGCCGGTCTGGAGCTGGGCGCCGACGACTACGTGGTCAAGCCCTTCAGCCCGCGGGAGCTGGTGCTGCGGGTGACGTCGGTGCTGCGCCGCGCCACCCACGCCCCGCCCGCCGCGCAGGAGTCCGTCGTGGACGGCGCCCTGGTGCTCGATCCGGAGGCTCGCCGCTGCGCGCTCGACGGCGTCGAGCTGTCGCTGACCACTCGCGAGTTCGACCTGCTGGCCTACCTGATGCGCAATCCGCGCAGGGCCTTCACGCGCGCCGAACTGCTGGAGTCGGTGTGGGGCTGGAACTTCGGCGACCAGTCCACCGTGACCGTCCACATGAGACGGCTGCGGGAGAAGATCGAGCCGCGACCCGACCGACCCCACCGGATCAGCACCGTGTGGGGCGTCGGCTACCGCTACGACCCCGAGGCGGGCTGATGGACCTGCTGACCGAGCTCACCCACGTCGCGCCCTACGCGATCGGCCTGTCCCTGCCGGTGGCGCTGGTCGGGGCCGGGCTGCTCTACCTGCTCCGGCACCGCTCGTTGGCGACCGCGCTCACGGTGCTGGTGCTGGTGCCGCTGGTGGCCACCATGGCGGGCGTCCTCGGCATCGCCGGGTTCATGTTCGGCCCGCTGCTGACCACCGTCGTCGTCATCTGCACCGCCGTCGGGGTGATCACCGTGCCGGTTGCGGTGGTGCTGGGGCGCAACATCGCGCGCCGGAGCGTGTGGGAGCGCGAGGCCCGCGCCCGCGAACGCGCCGCGGAGGCGTCCCGCCGCGAGCTGGTGGCCTGGATCAGCCACGACCTGCGGACTCCGCTGGCGGGGATCCGCGCGATGGCCGAGGCGCTGGCCGACGGCGTGGTGGACGAGCGCGACGAGATCTGCTCCTACGCGAGCCGGATCCAGGGCGAGACCGAACGGCTGTCGGGGATGGTCGACGACCTGTTCGAGCTCTCCCGGATCACCGCGGGCGCGCTGCACCTGGAGTTCTCCGCCGTGCCGCTGCACGACGTGGTCAACGAGGCCGTGGCCGCCGAGCACCCGCGCGCGCAGCGGCGCGGCGTGCGGCTGGCCACCGAGACCGAGCAGTGGCCGGTGGTCTCCGGCAGCGATTCCGAACTCGCGCGCGTGGTGCGCAACCTGCTGTCCAACGCCATCCGGCACACCCCACCGCGCGGGTCGGTGGTGCTCACCGCGGGCCGGGAGGGTCGCCAGGCGTGGCTGCGGGTCGACGACGGGTGCGGCGGGATCGATGCGGCCCAGCTGGAGCGGGTCTTCGAAGTGGCCTACCGGGGTGATCACGCGCGAGGGGACAACGAGCGGGAACCGGCCGGGGCCGGGCTCGGGCTGGCGATCGCGCGCGGCCTGGTGCAGGCCCACCACGGCGAGATCCACGCCCGCAACCACGGCCCCGGTTGCCGGTTCGAGGTGCGGCTACCGCTGGCCGACGGCGTCGCGAACCGTTGAGGGCGTCACCTCGCTCGGCGGTGCAGGTAGCGGAACCTGAGACGCCGCTGAGTCCCACACCTGGAACAGCGGGCACACCGACCCGTTAGACGGCTCGCAGCGGAGCCTCGGCGAACTCCCGCACGCCGTCGGCGAAACCGACCGCCGCGTGGAACCCGAGCACCCGCCGGGCCTTGGCCGGATCGGCGACGACGTGCCGGACGTCGTTGGGCCGGGCCCCGCCCACCACCTCCGGAGCCGGACCGCCGCAGGCCAGCGACAACGACTCGGCGAGCTCTCCGATGGTGTGCGGCTGCCCGGAGCAGATGTTGACCGCGTCCAGCTCCCCCGGCGGGCCGGAGCTCTCCAGCGCGGCGAGGTTGGCGGCGGCGACGTCGCGGACGTGCACGAAGTCCCGACGCTGCCGACCGTCCTCCAGCACCGTCGGCGCCAGTCCGCGGTGCAGCGCGGAGCGGAACAACGAGGCGACCCCTGCGTACGGGGTGCCGTTGGGCATCAAGGGGCCGTAGACGTTGTGGTAGCGCAGCGCCCGCACCTCGCCGCCGGTCTGGCGGGCCCAGGCCGCCGCCAGGTGCTCCTGCGCGAGCTTGGTCGCCGCGTAGGTGCTGCGCGGGTCGAGCACGGCGTCCTCGGGCACCTCCTCGGGTTCCAGGGGTTCGGCGCAGTGCGGGCACGGCGGTTCGAACCGCCCGGCCTCGACGTCCTCGGCACGTCGCTGACCGGGACGGACCAGACCGTGTTCGGCGCAGCGGTAACGGCCTTCCCCGTAGACCACCATCGAGGAGGCCAGCACCAGCCGCCGCACCCCGGTCTCGTGCATCGCGGCCAGGAGCACCGCGGTGCCGAGGTCGTTGTGCGCGGCGTAGTCGGGCATGTCGGAGGGGTCGACGCCGTGACCGACCATCGCGGCCTGGTGGCAGACCGCGTCCACCCCGCGCAGCAGTTCGCGCACCAGCTCGCCGTCGCGCACGTCTCCGCGCACCAGCGGGTGCCCGGTCTCGGGAGGGACGCCGTGGGCCTGGGGCAGCAGCGCGTCGAGCGCGACGATCTCGTGGCCGCGGGCGCTGAGGGTGTCGGCGATGGCCGAGCCGATGAACCCGGCGGCGCCGGTCAGCAGAATTCGCACGCCCAGACGCTAGGACGGCAGCGGCCGCGACGCCTCCGATCGAGCCGCGATGTCATCTTTCCACAAGAACTTTCGGCTCTCTTACGCACGAGCCCGAACTCTGGCGACGACCGGTGAACCGGGCTCGAATGGAGGCATGACTTCGCTCTCCCGTGGCCGTGCGGCCACGATCGGACTGCTCGCGGCCGGCTCCGCGCTGGCCGCCGGGCACCTGGTCGCCGGTCTCGGCGATCCGCGCACCTCTCCCCCGGTGGTCGTCGGTGGCGCCTTCATCGACCTGGTGCCCCCGGGCGTGAAGGAGTTCGCGGTGGCGGTGTTCGGCACCGCCGACAAGCTCGCGCTGATCATCGGCATGGCGCTGGTCATCGCCGCGCTCGCGGTGGTCGCGGGACTGTCCTCGCGACGCGCGGTGCTGCCCGGCGCACTGGTGATCGGCGCGTTCGGGCTGGTCGGCGTGGTGGCGGCGCTGGCTCGCCCCGAGGGCGGGGTGCTGCCCTCGCTGGTCGCGGTGGCCGTCGGAGTGGGCGTGTTCGCCTTGCTGCACCGCGCCGGGCGGGCGCCGGTGGCCACCGAGATCGACCGGCGACGGTTCCTGGCGACCTCCGGTCTGGTCGTGGTCGGCGCCGGGCTGGCCGGCATCGGAGGGAGTTCGCTGTCGAAGGGTTCCGGGGTGACGGCCTCGCGAGAGGCCGTGGCGGGCCGGTTGCCGAAGGTGGCGCCGCCCCCGATCCCGGCGGGTGCGGACTTCGTCGCCGAGGGCACGCCGACGTTCCTGACCACCAACCGCGACTTCTACCGGATCGACACCGCCCTGGTCGTGCCGCAGCTGCGCGCCGAGAACTGGCGGCTGCGGCTGCACGGCATGGTCGAACGCGAGCTGGACCTGTCGTTCACCGACCTGATCAACCGGCGGCTGGAATCGCGCACCATCACCCTCGCGTGCGTGTCCAACGAGGTCGGCGGCAACCTGATCTCCACGGCCAACTTCGTCGGCGTCCCGGTGCGAGACCTGCTGCTGGAGGCCGGGGTCCGGCCGGGTGCGCAGCAGCTGCTGACCACCAGCACCGACGGCTACAGCGCGGGCACCCCCGTCGACGTCCTGCTGGAGCCCGACCGGGGCGCGCTGCTGGCCTTCGAGATGAACGGCGAGCCGCTGCCGGCCAAGCACGGGTTCCCGGTGCGCATGGTCGTGCCCGGTCTCTACGGCTACGTCTCGGCCACCAAGTGGCTGGTCGACGCCGAGGTCACCACATTCGACCGGCGTGCCTACTGGCAGCAGCGCGGCTGGGCCCAGCTGGGGCCGATCAAGACCCAGTCGCGCATCGACCGCCCGCGGCGGGCAACGCAGGTCCCGGCCGGTCGGGTGACGGTCGCGGGGATCGCGTGGGCGCAGCACACCGGCATCGACGCCGTGCAGGTCCGAGTCGACGGCGGCCCCTGGCAGTTCGCCGAGCTGGCCACCGAGGTCGGCCGCGACACCTGGCGCATGTGGCGGGCCGCGCTCGACCTCTCGCCGGGAGAGCACGTCGTGCAGTGCCGCGCCATCGACCGCACCGGCACCCCGCAGACCGAAGCGCGTCAGGGCGTCGTCCCGGACGGCGCGACGGGCTTGCACGAAACCACTTTCCGCTGCGCGTGACCGGCATCACTTCCGTTGGACACGGGCGCGCGCGCTGAGCAACCGTTCGGTATGGAACTCGGCGAGGGGAGCGTGCGGTGACCGACGGGCGAACGGGCATCTTCGAGTCGGTCGACGACGTCGTCGAGAAGCTGGCCGAGACCGGCTACCTGGCCTCCACCGCCGTGGCCACGACGGTGTTCCTCGCCGACAAGCTCGGCAAGCCGCTGCTCGTCGAAGGTCCGGCAGGCGTCGGCAAGACCGAGCTGGCCAAGGCCGTCGCCGCCGTCGCCGAAGCGCGGCTGGTGCGGCTGCAGTGCTACGAGGGCATCGACGAGGCGCGGGCGCTCTACGAGTGGAACCACGCCAAGCAGCTGCTGCGCATCACCGCGGGCCGCGACGAGACCTGGGACGAGGCTCGCACCGACATCTTCAGCGAGGAGTTCCTGCTGTCCAGGCCGCTGCTGACGGCGATCAGCGGGGACGAGCCGACGGTGCTGCTCATCGACGAGACCGACAAGGCCGACGTCGAGGTCGAAGGGCTGCTGCTGGAGGTGCTCAGCGACTTCCAGGTCACCGTTCCCGAGCTCGGCACGATCAGCGGGTCGCAGCGGCCGTTCGTGGTGCTGACCTCCAACGCCACCCGCGAGCTGTCCGAAGCGCTGCGCCGCCGCTGCCTGTTCCTGCACATCGACTTCCCCGACGCCGAGCTGGAGCAGCGCATCGTGCGGCTCAAGGTGCCGGGTCTCGACGAGGCGCTGGCCGGATCGCTCGTGGAGGTGGTGGGGGCGCTGCGCGGGATGCAGTTGCGCAAGTCGCCGTCGGTGGCCGAGACGATCGACTGGGCCCGCACCCTGCTCGCGCTCGGCGCGGACACCCTCGACGAGGACGTGGTGCGCGACAGCCTCGGGGTGATCCTCAAGCATCAGGACGACGTCCGCCGCGCCACCGAGAAGCTGGTCGTGCCATGACGTTGCAGGCCCGCCTGGTCGGCTTCGCCGGGGCGTTGCGCGAGCAGGGCGTGCGCATCGGTCCGGGTGAAACCGTCGACGCCGCAGCGGCTTTGGAAGTCCTCGGGATGGCGGATCGGGAACGACTGCGGGAGGGACTGGCCGCGGCCCTGCTGCGCGCCGACGGGCAGCGCAAGGTCTTCGACGCCGCGTTCGACCTCTACTTCCCCGCCGGGGTGGGAGCGCCCGAAAGCGCCCGCAACGGCGACGAGTCCGATCTCGAACAGCGGTTGGTGCACGCCCTGGCAGGCGACGACTCGGGCGCGCTGGGGCAGCTGGCCGGGGAGGCCGTGGACGCGCTCGGGCAGTTCGGCGGCGGCGACGGCCCGCAGGGCTGGTCGGCACACCAGACGCTGGAACGACTGCAGCCGCAGACGCTGCTGGCCCGAGTGCTCGCGGCGATGCGCGGTGAGGCCGAGGAGGACTTCACCGATCGGCTCGACCGCGACGAGATCCGCCGCCGCATCGACACCTTCCGCGAGCGCGTCCGCACCGAGGCGCGCCGCCGCTCCGCGGAAATGCGCGGTGCCGACCACGTCGCCAAGCACGCCATCGCACCGAGCGCCGACCAGGTCGACTTCCTCAACGCCGGACGCGACCAGCTCGCCGACCTCCGCCGTGCCGTGCAGCCGCTGGCGCGCAAGCTCGCCACCCGCATGGCCGCCCGGCGCCGCCGCGCCGCCAGGGGAACCATCGACCTGCGCCGCACGCTGCGCCGATCGCTGTCCACCGGCGGCGTCCCGCTGCGCCCGGCCTACGCCCACCACCGTCCGGCCCGACCCGAGATCGTGCTGCTGTGCGACGTCTCGGGCTCGGTCGCCGGGTTCGCCAACTTCACGATGCTGCTGGTCCAGGCCCTGCACGACCAGTTCAGCAAGGTCCGGGTCTTCGCCTTCGTCAACCGCACCGACGAGGTCACCCGCATGATCGAACCGGGCGCGGCCGATCCCGTCGAGCTGGGACGCAGCATCCTCTCCGAAGCCGCGGTCACCGGCTGGCACGACAGCAGCGACTACGGCAACGCGCTGGCCGAGTTCACCGACAAGTACCTGGACGCGGTGGGGCCGCGCACGTCGGTCCTGGTCCTCGGCGACGCCAGGACGAACGGCTGGAACCCCAACCTCGAAGCCCTGCACACCATCAAGCAGCGAGCACGCCACGTGTTCTGGCTCAACCCCGAACCGGAGCTGCGCTGGGCGACGGGCGATTCAGCGGCTCGCGACTACGCCCGGATCGCCGAGATGCACGAGTGCCGCAACACCAGGCGCCTGACCCACCTGGTCTCCACCCTCCTCCCCGTCTGACCCCCGAGGGCGCGCGACATCACTACAGGGCGCTGGTGGACAGGAAGCGTTCGAGGGTGGTGGCCAGGGCGATCGGGGTCTCGTCGATCGCGTAGTGGCCGGCGTTGGGGAAGACCTCGAGATCGCAGCTGGGGTACCACTGGCCGAAGGTGGCCTTCATGGTCTCTTCGCCGAGGGCTGGGTCGTGCTCTCCGGCGATCACCTTGACCGGCACCGGGTTCCCCTCGATCTCGGTGTGGAAGTCGGTCTGGGCCCAGGCCCGGAGGTAGTCGGCGACGGCGGCCGGGTCGGAGTGCTGCCGGGAGTGCTCGACCATCGCGTCCAGCCACACCGCGGTGAGCCGGTTCCCTGTGGTCAGGTCGATGATGGCGCGGCGGTTGGCGAGGTCGGCGGCGGCACCGGAGAACAGCGCCCAGCCCTGTTCGTCGAAGGGCACTCCCGCTGCCGGGACCGGGGAGATCCCGACCAGAGCCCGGACCCGGTGCGGCGCGTCGGCCAGGACCCGTTGCGCCACCGCTCCGCCCATCGAGTGGCCGACCAGCGAGAACGTGTCCAGCCCGAGCCGGTCGGCCAGGGCGAGGACGTCGGCGGCGGCCTCGGCGAGGGTGTGCTCGCCCGCCTCGTCGATCCGCGCGCCGTAACCGCGGTAGTCGGGGAAGACGTAGCGGAACCGGCTCGCGTCCAGGTGCGGGTGCAGCACCCGCCAGGCAGCTGCCGAGCCGAACCAGCCGTGCAGCGCGATGACCGGGTGCGCTCCGCCGCCGATCTCCTCGTGTCCGGTGCTCATCGGTCCTCTTCCCGTTCGATCGGTCGGTCGTGACGCGACCATCGCTGAGGTGCGCATTCCGCGGGCGCATCGATGATCACCGGGCCGATCGAGAGTAAGCGGCGTCACACGCGGTGGTCAATCGCCTGCTCAGGGCCTGTGTGCGGAGCGCATCCAGCTCGGCGCGTACATTTGGGCGAAGGCGTGCCTGGGCACGCGGCAACGTTGGCGGTCCCGGGCGGGGCCGAGAAAGCACCGAGAAGGTTGGTCGGGTGGTAGTCCCCACGGCTCCTGCGCAGGACGTCGCGCAGCCGGATCGCCGCACTCCCGGACGACGGACCGCCTGGGCGCTGCGCCTGGTCGCGGTGATCGCCGCCGGATTCGCCCTCTACGCCGGTTCACCGCCGCGCGAGGCGTGGTGGGTCGCTCCTCTCGCGGTGGCCGTGCTCGTCGCCGTCGTGCGCCACCGCGGGGCCCGCTCCGGTTTCGGCTACGGCGTGGTGTTCGGGTTCGCGTTCCTGCTGCCGCTGCTGGGCTGGTTGCAGGACTTCCTCGGCGCCGACTTCGGTCCCTGGCCCTGGCTGGGCGTGGCGGCGGTGGAGGCGCTGTTCATCGGACTCGCAGGAGCCGGGATGGCGCTGGTCAGCCGCCTGCCCGCGGCTCCGGTGTGGATGGCGGCCGTGTTCGTCACGGCCGAGTCGGTGCGTTCCGCGTTCCCCTTCGGCGGGTTCCCGTGGGGTCGGCTGGCCTTCACCCAGGACACCGGACCGCTGCTGTCGCTGGCGGCGATCGGCGGCGCGACCCTCATCTCCTTCGCCGTGGCCCTCGTCGGCGGCGGGCTGGCCGAGCTCGTGCGCGCCCCGCGCCGCTGGGCGGTGCCGGTGGCCGCGATCGCCGTGCCGCTGCTGGGCGGGCTGGCGTGCTGGCCGCTGGTGGGCACCGACGCCAACGCCGGGACCGCGCGGGTCGCCATCGTGCAGGGAAACGCCCCCAACCTCGGTCTGGGCCTGCTCTACGAGGACGACGTCCTGCACGACAACCACGTGCGCGCTGCGCAGACGCTCGTCGACGACGTGCGCGCCGGGCGAGTCGCACGACCCGATTTCGTGCTGTTGCCCGAGCAGGTCGGCAGCTGGGGCCCCTCGCGCACCGACCCGGAGCTGTCGGCGATCGCCTCCCAGCTGGGCGCGCCGCTGGTCGTCGGCGGGCTCGGCCAGGACAGCGACGGGAAGTTGCACAACCAGGTCGTGCGCTGGGATCCCGGAACCGGCTTCGGCGACCGCTACGTCAAGAAGCACCTGGTCCCCTTCGCCGAAACGATCCCGATGCGGGAGGTCGCGCGGCTGGTCAGCCCGTTCGTGGACCGCTTCCAGTCGGACATGACGCCGGGCGAGGAACCGGGCGTGATCGACGTCGCGGGTCTGAAGCTGGGCGTGGGCATCTGCTACGACGTCGCCTACAACGACGTCTTCGGGCCGGCCGCTGCCGAGGGCGCCACGCTGCTGGCGGTGCCCACCAACAACGCCTGGTACGGGCATTCGGAGATGAGCTACCAGCAGCTGGCGATGTCCCGGCTGCGCGCGGTGGAGACCGGCCGGGCGGTGCTGGTCGGGGCCACCAGCGGGGTGAGCGCGGTGGTGGCGCCGGACGGTTCGGTGATCGCGCAGACCGAGCTGTTCACCGAGGAGAACTTGACCGCCGAGGTTCCGCTGCGAGCGAACCGGACACCGGCCACCGAGCTCGGCTCGGTTCCGATGTGGACACTGGCGGTGCTGGGGGTGGGCGCGATCGCGGCCGCCGGGTGGCGGTCGAGGAAGTCCGGCGCCTGATCGACGAACGAGTGCACGGCCGGTCCAGGTGACCGGCTAGGAGGATGTGGATGGCGAGGCAAGCCCCGGCCGAGAAGGTGCTGGTGGTGATCCCCACCTACGACGAGCGGGAGAACCTGGAACCGATCGTGCGGCGGCTGTTCGACGCGCTGCCCGCGGCGAACGTGCTGGTGGTCGACGACGGCAGCCCGGACGGCACCGGCGAGGTGGCCGACCGGCTGGCGGCTTCCGACGACCGGTTGCACGTCATGCACCGCACCGAGAAGGCCGGCTTGGGGGCCGCCTACGTGGCCGGGTTCGAGTGGGCGCTGGCCCGCGACTACACGGCGATCATGGAGATGGACGCCGACGGCTCGCACGCCCCGGAGGACCTGCCGCGCCTGGTCGGCATGCTCGGAGACAGCGGGACCGGTGCGGACGTGGTGCTGGGGTCGCGGTACGTGACCGGCGGCCGCACGGTGAACTGGCCCTGGTACCGGGAGTTCCTGTCCCGCGGCGCCAACGTGTACTCGAAGCTGGCGCTGGGCGTGCCGATCAACGACATCACCTCCGGCTACCGCGTGTACCGGCGGGAGGTCCTGGAGACGGTCCAGCTGCACAACATCGCTTCGCAGGGCTACTGCTTCCAGGTCGACCTGGCCTGGCGCTCGGTGGAGGCGGGGTTCACGGTGGTCGAGGTCCCGATCACCTTCGTGGAACGAGAGCTCGGCGCCTCCAAGATGGACGCGGAGGTCGTCCGAGAGGCCCTGCTCCGCGTCACCAAGTGGGGCCTGCGCCGCAGAGGCGGCCAAGCAGCAGGAGCAATCCGCTCCCTGCTCCCCTGACCCCAGGCGCAGCCACCGCACCCACTCCCCAACGTCAGGCAACCGGCGAAGCCGGTTTCTCAGTGCCCCACCTGATCAACCGGCACCGCCGCGGGTTCTGACACGTCTTCTGGGGAGGACAGCCGCAGCGCCGCGGATCGACATACTCAAGTCGCGGATCCCGGAGCCAGAAGGCGTGTCAGGTTCCGCCACCCGCACCGCTGAGCAACAAGACCACTGAGTAGTTGATCAGGAGAAAACCAGAAAAACACGTAAGCGCCCGAGCTGAGCTCGGGCGCTTGCCATGCCTGTATGCGAGTTCTACCGGCCGCGACGGGCGCGCAGAAGCTCCAGTCGCTCGTTGAGCAGCTCTTCCAGCTCCGGGATCGTGCGTCGTTCGAGCAGCATGTCCCAGTGGGTGCGCGGCGGCTTGACCTTCTTCTGCTCCGGCTCGTTGCCGTCGATGATCTTGGACTCGGTGCCGTGCAAGCGGCATTCCCAAGTCGGCGGGACCTCGGCGTCGTCGGAGAAGGGCACCTCGAACTCGTGGCTCTTGGGGCAGGCGTAGCGCACCGTCCGGCGCGGTGCGAGGTCGTGGTTACGGTCGGTCTCGTAGCTGACAGCTCCGAGCCGGCTGCCACGCAGAACGCGGTCGGCCATGACGGTTCCTTTCCCTTCGGCCCGGGCTGAGAGCCCGAGCGGTTGTGCTCACCGTGTGCAACGACGGAGTACCCGTCATCTGTTCCCGGCGTCGTGTTGCTGGTCGCCGTCGGTGACATTGTTCACCCGTCAACAACGGCTGTCCTCCTAGAGACGCGGTCGAGCGGCGTTCGTGACGCGTTCTCCCGACAGCAATCTACAAGTGGGTTCGAACGGGTGATAGTGCCAGATGTCCGGTCACCATCGCCAAGCAGGACCCTGGATTGTTAGTCATTGTGGGATGCAGATCACGACCCGTATGGCCGATCCCTTCATCCACTACGTGACCGTTCGTAGTGCCATGATCCTCCCCGTGATCACAACGCAGCGTACTGGCATATTCCGTTTTTGCGGATTCCCCAGCACTCCTAGATCACCAGCATGGAGCAATGCCCGCTCGATCGCGAGACGAACACGCCTGATCACTCTGCGCACACGCGCTAGAGCAGTTCCGGTGCCCGGTTGCCCACCGCCTCGATGGCCCTGCGGACCGGCACCAGCGCGACCAGCACCAGGCCGACCGCGAAGAACACCACGAGCGAGATGATGGCCAGCCGGAACGAACCGGTCGCCTGACCGACGCCGGCGAACACCAGCGGCCCCAGCCACGACGTCGAGCGCTCCCCCACCTCATAGAGGGAGAAGTACTCGGCTTCGCGGCCCGGTGGGATCATCTGGCTGAACAACGAACGGGACAGCGCATTGGTGCCCCCGAGGACCATGCCGATTCCCACGGCCAGTCCGTAGAACTGCATCTCCTGCCCGGCCTGCACGAAGTAGGCGGCCACCAGCACGAGCAGCCAGGTCGCCAAGCTGACCAGGATGGTCTTCTTCGCGCCGATGCGGCGGGCCAGCACGCCGTGCAGCACGCCGCCGACGAAGGCGATGAACTGCACGATCAGCAGCGTCACGATCAGCGAGTCCTGCGGCAGCTTGAGCTCCAGGCTGCCGTACTGCGCCGAGACCTGCGACACCGTCGAGATGCCGTCGGTGTAGATCCAGTAGGAGCCCAGGAACGCCAGCGTGAGCGGGAAGTGCTTGGCCTCGCGCAGGGTGCCGATCAGCTGCTTGAAGCCCGCGGTGACCGCCGCGGCCCCCTTGTCACCGCCCTCGGCGGCCTTGTGCCGGCGCAGCGCGGTCAGCGGCAGCAGCGTGAACACCGCCCACCAGATGCCCGAGGAGAAGAAGATCAGGCGCACCGCCGCGGATTCGGACAGGCCGACGGCGTCGTGCCCGAGGTAGATGACCAGGTGCAGCGCCAGCGCCGTGCCGCCGCCGAGGTAGCCGATCGCCCAGCCGCGGGTGGAGACGTTGTCGCGCTCGTCGGCGTCGGCGATCTCCGGCAGGAACGAGTAGTAGACGACGATCGAGGCGCCGAAGCAGATGTTGCCGATGATGAACAGCACCACGCCCAGCTGCCAGTTCTGCCCGGCGACCAGGGCCAGCAGCCCCGTGGTGATCGCGCCGCCGAAGGCGAACAGCGCCAGCATCAGTCGCTTGTTCCGGGTGCGGTCGGCGATCGCGCCGGTGATCGGCAGCACCACCACCTGCACCACCGTGGCCACGGAAAGCAGGTAGCCCCACAGCGAACCGGCGGGGAAGGTCAGCCCCACGATCGAGATGTCGCAGTTGACCAGCGAGTTGTCGCCCGCGCAGGCGTTGAGCCCGTTGCGCGCGACGTCGGCCTTGGCCGCGGCGGTGGCCACCGAGGTCAGGTAGAGCGAGAGGAAGACCGTCGTCACCGACGTCGGGAAGACCGAGTTGGCCCAGTCGTACCAGCACCACCCGCGTTGTTCCCGGCGGCGCTGCGCGGCCCCGGGTGCCGCTTCGCTGTCCATCACGCTCATTCCGTTCGGTCCTCCGCGGAGTGGATCACTCGATTGGAGGCACCATACTGGCTACCGGTTCCCGCGTGAGACGCACTTCGCACAGGTTCGGAGAAACGTCGTCCGCTCAACTCCGGGCGCCGTCGCCGACCCGCTCCCGCAGGAGCCGGTTCAGCAGGTCCGGGCGGTCGGTGACCAGCCCGTCCACGCCCAGGTCCAGCAACCGCAGCATCTCCGACGGCTCGTCGACCGTCCACACGTGCACCTCGACACCCCACCGATGAGCCAGCCCGACGAACCGCTCATCGACGACCTCGAGCCCCTTGTGCCGCGCGGGAACCTGCACAGCGGCACCCCGGATCAACCCCCGCTCACCCCCCTGACCGGATTTCCACTGAAGTCCGGGACCGGATTTCAGTGGAAGTCGGAGTCCGGATTTCCACTGAAATCCGGTCAGGGAGGTGCGCATCGACCGTGGTGGTGCCCACGGGAGCCGGGACCACGCCCACAGCGCCGCCACGCCGCGCTGGCCGGTGGAGGTCAGCAGCCTCGGGCCGCCCACCTTGCGCAGCAGGGTCAGACGCCGGTCGACGAAGGAAGCCAGGCACACCCGGTCCCAGGCGTTGTGCCTGCGCACGGTCCGCAGCACCGGCCCGGTGGCGCTGTCGGCCTTGACGTCGATGTTCAACAGCAGGTCGGGGAACTCCTCCAGCGCCGCGTCGAGGCTCGCGACCGGTTCCCGTCCGGCGATCCTGGCGCGCGACACCTCCGAGAACGGCAGGCTCGCGATGTCGCCGTCGCGATCGGTGGTGCGGTCCAGCGACGCGTCGTGGTGGATGACCGCGACACCGTCGCTGGTGGCGTGCACATCGGTCTCGATGTAGCGGTAGCCCTCGTTCGCGGCGGCGCGGAAAGCGCTCAGCGAGTTCTCCATCTCGGCCAGATCGCCGAGGTGCCAGCCGCGGTGGGCGAACGCGCGCGGCCACGGCCCGTCCAGGAAGGGATGCGTCACGGTCGCCACTCTGCCGCACGCAGGTGACCAGCCGGTGTCGGGCCGGTGGCGTCGCAGTCGGCGTGGCGACGCCGACAAGATCACCGGGGTTGACTAACGTGATCACCGTGGACAACTCCGTCGAGCCCACCCGACGAGCTCGCCAGGTGCGTCACTGCGCCTGGTGCGGCAGGCGCGTACCCGACTCCGGACGGCAGGGCAGGCCGCGCCTGTACTGCGCGCAAGCCTGCCGGCAGCGCGCCTACGAGCGCAGGACGGCGGTGCAGCGCGGCGGGCTCCCCGAGGACTCGGTGGTGCTGTCGGCCGCCGAGCTCGCTGATCTGCAGGATCGCCTGTTCCAGCTGCGCTGCGCGGCCGAGGACGTGGTGACCGCCGTCGACGACGACGCCGACCAGTCGGACCTGCGCAAACTCGCGGCCCAGGTCGTGGACGTCGCCGCTGAGCTAGAGCGCCTGCGCTGAACTCCCGAACGCCACCACGCGCACCCGGCACGCCCCACGAGGGGTCCGTTCCATCCCTGGGACGAACGGAGCATTGTGCCGGCATGCGCAGGTGGCAAGATGAACAAATCCCCGGTGGCGAGGAAACGACGGTGCCCGCACGTCCTGCGGTCCGCGGCTTGCGTCGCGTCGACCTGCTCAGTCGCGATCCGATGGCTGCTGCCCTGTTCTACCGAGTCGTGCTCGACTGGTCGCCGGTGCCCGTGGAGACCGGACTGGACTGCTGGGTGGGCAACCGCCGCTGCGCCTTCATCCGCAAACCTCGCGCCGACGAGACCCCCGGCTTCCGCCTGGTGTTCGCCGGCGCCCCGACGGACTGCTCGCTGACCGGCCCGGACAACGCGCTCGCCCAGGTCACCAAGGGACGCGCCCAGCACGGCCCGCAGGCACCCGAGCCGCGCCCGGGAGAACCGTGCTGGGCCGAGCTGTCCACGACCGACCCGGCCCGCGCCGACGCGTTCTGGGCCGAGACCCTCGGCTGGACCGTCGAAGAGGGCACCTACGTCTCGGGAGGGCGGGCGATCGCCGGGCGCAGCGAGGCCACCGGTGACGCGGGCTGGCTGTGCTACTTCGCGGTCACCGACCTCGACGAGGTCGCCGAGCACGCGGCCGAACGCGGCGGCGAGGTCGAACGCCTCGACCACCCCGCGCTGGGCAAGGCGATGCTGCTGACCGACGACTCCGGCGCCCGCATCGGCCTCGCCGAAACCTCCACCTGGGGCTAACCGAGCTCGCCGAGAACCCGCAGGGTGCGGTTGGCCTTCACCGAGAGCCGCTGCTCGCGGGCGGTGACGTCGATGTAGGTCTGGCTGGAGTTCATCGACGAGTGGCCGAGCAGCTTGGCGATCTCGGCGGCGCTGGCACCGTCCTCGGCGAGCCGGGTGGCGAAGGTGTGCCGCAGGGCGTGCACCATCGCCCCGGGCTGCACCCGGTCGGACACCCCGGCGGCCTGCAACGACCGCCGCACCAGGTATTGCAGGCCACCGCGCTGGAGCTTCTCGCCCCGGTGGTCGACGAACAGCGGTTCGGCGCCGGGGAGCCGGTTGCCGAAGCGCTGCTTGCGGGTGCGCAGGTAGGTCTGGACGAGCCCGTCGAGGCTGTCCTCGATGGGGATCGAGCGGCTCTTGCCGCCCTTGCCCTGCACGTGCAGCCGCCGGTCACCGGCCCGGCCCGCCAGCGACGCCACGGTCAGCTCCAGCAGTTCCGCCGAGCGCACACCCGTGCACAGCAGGGTCGCCAGGATCGCCAGATCGCGTTCAGGCCACGGGTTCCGGGCCTTGCGGACCCCGGCGGCGACCTGGCGCAGCAGGCGCTCCGGGGTCTCCTCCCCCTGCAGCGGTTTCGGCGCGGCGGGCGCGCTGCGCGGCTTGGGCACCACCTGCATCGGGTTGCCCGACACCGCACCTTCGACGACGCCGAAGCCGAAGAAGCCGTTCCACGTCGACCAGGCCCGCGTCACCGTGGCCGCCGAGCGCCGCGCGGCGAACCGCGCGAACGCCGAGCGCAGCATCGACGGGTCCAGGTCGTCGGCCGCGATCCTCTCGGCGGGTGTGCCGGTGAGCTCGACGAGCTCACCGGCCACCGACTCCAGGTCGCGTCGGTAGGCGCGCAGCGAGTTGGCCGCGAGCTTGCGAGCCTGCAAGTGCTCCAGGTAGCTCTCCACCAAGCGCGCCAAGTCCACGCCACACCTCCCGACACGATGATCAACTGCGGGAGATGTAACCAGACGGCACCGACAGTCAGCTGTTGCGGATGAACCGGTCCAGCACCCGCACGCCGAACTTCAGCGCGTCGACCGGGACCCGCTCGTCCACGCCGTGGAACAGCGCGGAGAAGTCCAGGTCGGCGGGCAGCTGCAGCGGGGCGAAGCCGTAGCAGTTCATGCCCAGCCGGGCGAAGGACTTCGCGTCGGTGCCGCCGGACATCATGTAGGGCAGCGCCTTCGCGCCGGGGTCTTCGGCTAGCAGCGAGGCCTGCATCTGCTCGACCAGCCGGCCCTCGAACTTCGTCTCGACCGGCGGCAGCCCGACCCACTCGCGCTCGACGTCCGGCCCCAGCAGGTCGGCCAGCTCCCGATCGAACGCCTCTTCCCGGCCGGGAAGGATCCGGCAGTCCACGGCCGCCTCGGCGACCGAGGGGATGACGTTGTGCTTGTACCCGGCGGTGAGCATCGTCGGGTTGGCGGTGTCGCGCAGCGTCGCCCCGATGATGCGGGAGATGTTGCCGAGCTTGGCCACCGAACCTTCCAGGTCCTCCTCCGGGAAGTCCCAGCCGGTGATCTCGCTGACCCCGTCCAGGAACTCCTGCACGCTGTCGGTCATGACCAGCGGGAACCGGTGGTTGCCGAGCTTCGCCACGGCCTCGGACAGCTGCGTGACCGCGTTGTCCCGGTGCACCATCGACCCGTGGCCCGCACGCGCCCGCACGCGCAGCTTCAGCCAGCGGATGCCCTTCTCGGCGGTCTGCACCAGGTAGGCCCGCACACCGTCCTTGAGCGTCAGCGAGTAGCCGCCGACCTCGCTGATCGCCTCGGTGCAGCCCTCGAACAGCTCCGGCCGGTGATCCACCAGCCACTGCGCCCCCTGGAAACCGCCCGCTTCCTCGTCGGAGACGAACGCGAAGACGATGTCGCGCGGCGGCACGATGCCGTCCCGCTTGTAGCGGCGGGCGATGGCCAGGCTCATCGCCAGCATGTCCTTCATGTCCACGGCCCCGCGCCCCCACACGTAGCCGTCCTGCACCGCCCCGGAGAAGGGGTGCACCGACCACTCGGCCGGATCCGCGGGCACCGCGTCGAGGTGCCCGTGCACCAGCAGACCGCCCCGGGAGGGGTCGGCACCGGGCAGCCGCGCCACCACGTTCGCCCGCCCCACCTGGTCGCCGGCCTCGACGTAGGTGACCTCGTAGCCGACCTCGCCCAGCTTCTCGGCCACGTACTCGGCCGCGGCCCGCTCAGGCACGAGAGTGTCGGCGTCCCCCGTGTTCGTGCTGTCGATGCGGATCAGGTCACTGGCCAGCTGAACGACCTCGTCCTGCGCCAGCGCCAACCCCGCGTCCTGATCAGTACCGGAGATCCCGTTGTGCTCGCTCACCAGGCATTTCTATCACCCGCTGCGCCAACAGGGGGGTCCCTGCGAGGCGCAGATGACCATGAGCTAATCTATTAACACAACACAGCGGGAACGCCCCGGAAACGGCGGCAGACCCGAGATGTCCGAGTGGCGGAATGGCAGACGCGCTAGCTTGAGGTGCTAGTGCCCTACTAATGGGCGTGGGGGTTCAAGTCCCCCCTCGGACACGCACACTATTCACCCGGTTCGCCGGGTGAATTTTTATTTCGGCAGCTCTCTCACCCGGCTCGTACCGAACCTGCAGGTCAACGGACTCGTAGAGGCTGGCCAGCCGCTCGGGTTTGGGGCTCGACAGTGCCGCGCCGACGTCGCCGAGAGAATCGATCCTCGCGTAGACCTCGGTCTCGGAGATCGCTCCGCTCGTCGTCGGTGTGTTCTCCAGTTCGGCACGAGCGGCCGCGCGTTCCGCCTGGGCTGTGTTGATCACATCGGTCAACGCCGCGGGGTCCACCCCGGCACCGATCGCGTCCTGGAACCGGCGCAGCCGGGCCTCGGCGTCAGCCAGTCGCGTCTTGGCCGCCTCAAGGGACGCAGAGGAGGCCCCGTCCGATTCTTGGGACTCAACCAGTGCCGCCACGGTCTGATCGATCTGATCCGGAGCGAACAGGCCACCGAGCCACCCGTTGACGGACTCTCTGAGTAGGTCCTCGCGCAGGTACACCGCCGGCGGGTGCTCGGCCAAGACCGGCGATCCAGGGGCGAGGGTCCGGGCCGGGCACCGGTAGTACATGCCGTGCGCCCGCGGGCTGCCTTCCATCTTCCGACCGCACACCGCGCATCGGACCCGACCTCGGAACAAGTACGTCCGCTTCGTCGGGCGCCCGCTGCGTTCGAGCTTGCGGGCGGTCCGCAACTTGCCTGCGCCTTTCGAACGGCGCAGCAGCTGGGCTTGGGTGAAGTCCTCGACGCTGATGATCTGCGGGTGCGCGGGCTTGCGGGAGCGCACGACGGACTCGCTGCCTGCTCGGCGGAAGCGGATCACGTACCCGGCGGCCACGTCGTCGGAGTCGATGAGCTGTTCCTGCCTGGTCCAGCGCCCGAAGAAGGCGTAGCCGGTGTAGCGAGGGTTCTCGAGGATCGCCCTGACTGTGCTGCCCTGCCACCCATCGGCCAGCCGGTGCCGGTTCTGCTCCGGCCGCCGAGCCGAGGGACACGGGATGCCGTCGCGGTTCAGCCCGTTGGCGATCGCGCGGTCTCCCCTGCCGCTGAGGTACTCAGCAAAGATCCGTCGCACGACGTCGACGACCTCGTCATCGATGGCGAGCACCTTCAGCCTGTACCCGTCCGCAGCCCGGGAGGGGTTCGGGTGCGGGCCGGCGTCCACGACCTTGTAGCCGTACGGCGCCCGACCGCCCTGGTGGCGACCTTCGTTGAGCACCTGAGCATCCATCGCCGCCCGCACGCGGGCCTGCACGTGCTGGCGCTCCGACTCGCTCATGCCGCCGAGCACGTTCATCAACATCTTGTGCGACGGGTTGCGCTCGTCGAACTTCCCCCCGAGCTCCGGTACCCACAGCTCGACTCCGTGGGCGGCGAACTTCGGGGCGATCAGTGAGAACTGGTTGCCGAACCAGCACCGAGTCCCTTCGCCCACCACGACCGCGTTCCACCCGCGGTTTGGATCCTTCAACGCCGCCAGCAGCCGCTGCGCCTCGCGGCGCCGCTCCCACGGCACCGACCGCGACTGCCCCACGTCGAAGTACTCGGCCGCGATCGTGCCGCCCAGCGGTTCGACGAACTTGTTCGCGTTGCCCAGTTGCCATCCCAGGGATGTCTCGGGGTCTTGGTTGTCCTCGGTCGAGCAGCGTCCGTAGAACGCCACGGGCCCGATCCCTTCCTCGACAGGCTCGACCGCGTCGACACCGAGCAGCTCATCTAGCGTCGACCAGGGGTCTCCGCTGATTTCAACAGTCATGTGATCCCTTCATTCGGAGGCCCATCCGGAGCCTCAACCTCGGTCAGCTCGATCAGTATTGCTAGCAGTATGCGGCTCGTTTCCGGCGTTAGTACAGGCAACTCGTCTGGAACCCGCACCGTGACGGCCTCCTCGTCTCGATCGTCGGCCGTCATTGCTGATCAGCCTCCGACTCGCGAGCCGAGCTGATTTCATCAGAGATGCGGTCCACAGCGGCTCTGATGTCGGCGGTGAAGTAGCCGCGCACTCGTCGGAGCTCACCGGTTTCGTCTGGGATCCGGTGTCTGGTCGGTCGGCACTCGAGCTGGCCCATCTGCTTGGCGAAGGTGCCGGGTTCGACTTCCAGCGCTTCGGTCAGTTCGGCGCTCGGCACGAACTCGCGCTGGTCGAGCTCGTCTCCGAGGTGGTCGACGACGGAGGCGAGCGGCTCAGGTAGCTCGACGAGCGTGCGGTCGGATCCGCCTGGTCCGCTGCCCAGCGCCTTGACGACGGCCGCCCGGTCGATCGCGCGCGGCCTGTCATCGCCGGCCGCGTGGCCGCTCAGGGTGCCCGCAGCCTCTCGCAGTGCCCGGCCGCGATCGCAGATCGATCGCCACTCCGCGTTGTCCATGTAGAAGGTCCGAACCGTCACGGCGACCGTGTCGCCGCCGGACTCGGCTTCACCGTCGGGTCGGAGGATGCCGACTCCCTTGTGGCTGGGTAGCAGTGTCGAGGCGTCGAAGCCTCGGGTGTTCATCTGCTCGCCGAGGACGATGTTGGAGTCCCGCCAGTCCATGACCCGCAGCGCGAAGCGGGAGCCCAGCACAGCACGCAGCCGAGAGGGGATGGTGTTGGAGTCCGGTCGCTGCGTGGCCAGGATGACCACGATGCCGACTGCCGGTCCCTTTCGAGCGAGGTAGGTCAGCAGGTCGGCGATGTAGGCGCCGAGCGTGGTCTTCTTGCCTCCGATCTCCTCCTTGGTCGGGTTCTCCAGGTAGACCTGGACCTCGTCGATGATCACCGCGGTGATGGGCATGCCCAGTTCGCGGTCCCGCGAGATGGCCGGGGTGATCTTCGACTCCGGGCAGATCTCGTCGTCCAGCGCGGACATCCGCGAGAACCGCGCCTGCACCTCAGCAACCAGCTCGACCAGGTGATCGCGGACGGCTTCAGCTTGTTCTTGCTCGTCACCGCAGACGTAGCGGTGAGCGACGGCTTCGGCTGCCTGCCAGTCCTTTCCACCTTTGCCGTCGAAGATGTACAGCTGCGTGAACGGATCGAGGATCAGGCCAGCGGCAGGCAGCCTGCTGGCGCAGGTCTTGCCCTGCCGAGGGATCGATCCGACGATCAGCGACGTCCACACCAGCTGCAGATCGATCCGCCGACTGCGCGCATCCCTCCCGAACGGGATCGCCCGCCAGGCATCCCAGTACTCCATGTCCAGCAGCGGGAACCGCAGCGCAGGCCCGGAGTACGGGTCCTCGTCAGCCACCCACAGGAACACCCGACCGGCATGACCACCTCTCCCCCGGACTCGCTCGACGATCAGCTGCAGCTCGTCCACCGCCAGAGCCGACGCCAGTGCTTCGCGGTGCTTGATGACGTCGGCAGCTTTGCGCGTTGCAGGGAGGTCGACGGTGACGGCCCACCCGGAGCCGTCGTGCGCGGCGCGCTCGACGAGGCGAAGCGACTCGTCCTTCCCGATGAGCTTCGCGTCCCGGAACGCGTCGACCAAGATCTGCGGATCCATGGTCCAGGTCAGCGTCCGCGGTCCGGCGAGCACCGGCTTGCGTCCGGGTGCTCCATCTTTTCGTCGTCCGTACACGGCCAACGCGACCGCGCAGACTCCGGCCGCAGCCCACATCGCGTGTCCCCCGTACACGGCGTACCCGACCGCGAGCACCGCTCCGGCGGCCAACGCGACCGCACCGGTCACCTTCCAGCGGAACAGGGTGAGTTCACGAATCTCCACGAACTTGTCCGCGAGCTTCTCGGACTGCTCCGCGGCCTCGCGGTAGTCGTGAACGCGGACCCACTGCCGCCAGCCGCGGACCGCAGCCACCAGCCCACGGACGACTGACCGGACGAACCACCAAGGCGAGCGAATCAGGAACGACAGCCCGTCCATGAGCGTGTGCTTGGCGGCTTGGCGTGACTTCAGCGCTGCAGGCACGCGCGGTGAACGCAGCCACCAGTTCATGAACCGCTGCTTGCGGGTGAGCTGCGGCTCCGGATCCGGAACGTCATCGATCAATTCGGCGTCGAAGACGTGGCGCTCCACCTCTCGAGGCGCCGCCGGAGCAGGCGCCGTCTTGTCGTTCATCGCTGCTCCACCTCCTCGATCAGCGCAGCGGCGAGCCGGGACGACAGACCTCGCGAGCAGCCTGTGACCTCGCGGATCCAGGCAGGCGTGACCGTGATGTCCGGACGCCATGCCTCTCGAGCACGGCCGAGGTACTCGTCGAAGGAGATGCGCCGCTTGGGGTCCGGTGAACGAGGGACAACCGGTTCCGCCACCGGCTCGCCATCGGCATTCACGGATGCTGCGCGGACAGCCGCGGTGAGCTTGTCCCGGAGATCCGTGACCGCTTCGGCAGCGACGAAGACGACCAGTGGCGGCACGGAATGCAGGACCACCATGTCGGCGGCTCTGGCCGCGTAGGCGCCCCACGTGTTCATGACATACGTGGCCGCGAGCGTGAACCACTTCGCGCCACGAACCCAGCCACCGGTGCGGATCCCGTACCGGGCGGTGACCTGCTCGGCCCGCAGAATCGCCAGCAGCACCAGCGACACCATAGGATCGAGCAGCCACGCGGCCAACCACGGCAGCGACCAAGCCTCAGCACCGTTGGCAGCGAAGCTCTGGACGTTGGTCATGGTGAACGCCAGACCGAGCAAGATCCCACTCCAGCACAACCGGTCGACCTGCCTACGCACCTGTTCCACCGCTTCGGCGTCAGGGCGGGTGAGCGGCGAGCGCCGCTCACCCGAGTTCTGCGGCGCGCTCATCGACGCCGCCCCTTCTTCTGCTGCGGCATGTCGACAGCGGTCACGGTCAGCGCTCTGGTCAGCGTGTACGACGCGAACAGAGCCGGGACGCCGAGCACCGCGAGCAGCAGTCCTTCGTTGCCGGGATGCTTGATCACAATCCACTGCACGCCGACGATCACCGCAGCGGTGACCACCACGCGCCCGGTCAGCGACATGAACCGGACGCTCGTCCGAGTGGCTTCGCTGGCCCGTCGGGTGGCCTTCGCACTCGCCCGCCACACCATGACCAGCGCGAACAAACCGCCGAGCACAGCCATGACTTCCACGGGGGTCAGTTGGAGCATCATCACGCAACACCCCTCTCAGCACGCTCGCCGCGGCGAAGCCAGTGCGGGTGCAGCTCCCGACGGTCGTCTTCAGACAGCCCACCCCAGACACCGACGGTGTCGGCACCGCCGGAGCGGAGCTCCAGTTCGAGGCATTCGTCCGCGACTGGGCAGCCCTGGCACATCACAGCGGCGAGCTCACGGTCGGTCAGCTGCTGGTCCAGCCAGGCGGGCTCGTCGGCAGGGAACTCAGCCATGCAGAGGCCGTGGCCGCGCACGCAGCCAGTAAGCAGCGCTGTCGGTGCCCAGCGCAGGCGGTCGAGCCGCCACGCGATTCCGATCAGCCAGAGGTCGTTGTAGGAGGTCATCACTTTCGACCTCCGTCCTGCGCCCCCGCGGCACCGGACAGGAGACGGGTCAGCTCGCTCGCGGGGATGGCGAGGCGCCCGTTCCTAGGCTCGGCCCGCAGCTCGCCGACGCGGATGGCACGGGAAACCGCGGACGACGGGAGGTTGAGGATCCAGGCGGCCCGGCGGACCGAGTAGAAGTCGCGGCGGCCGTTTTTCGGCATGGAAGTACCCATCAGAGAAAGCCCTTCAAAAGATTTGGAAGCTGATTTCAACAGATAATTGCTGATTTCAGCTCTCGATAAGCATGGGGAATCCGGGCCGCGCCCTTTCAGGCGCGGTCATGTCACGAAATGCGTCGCGGAACGGCTAGCCTCTGCGCGAAGGCGGAGCGCGGAGGAATAGGTGTCGGAAGACTGGGCGGCGGTCGCCAAGGCCATCAACGAGCGCGTGAACGAGCTCGGCTGGCGACAGCGAGAGCTCGCGGAGCGCTCGAACGTCTCGCAGGCGATCGTCCGCGAGATCCAGCATCACGTGGTGGAGCGCAGACGCAGCGCCCGCACGCTGGAGTCGCTGTCCATCGCGCTCGGCTGGCACCCCCAGCACCTGCTTTTCCTGCTGCAGGGCCGAAAGCCGCCCGAGACCGACGAACCGATCTCGGACAGCGCCGACACGGTCTGGTCCCGTTTGGACTCGCTCGAGCAGCGCATGGACGAGATCACCGAGCGGCTCGACGACCTCAAGGGCGACCTCGCGACGGTCATCGAGCACGTCCGCAAGAACCGTTAGCGCCGGGTGGTTCCGCTTGCTGATTGCTTCGTTTTCCATGCCTCCAATTCCAGGCCGATTTCGCCGGGAAACCGATGCACGAAAACCCCTCAGCCAGTGCTCAACCGATGCTCAACCAGTGCACAAACCCACCGCGAAGGGCCGAACGCGATGAATGTGGTGTCCAGCTGGACGGGGCGGACTGCCTGCGCGCTGCAAGCGGCGATGCGAATGAGCAACGACGAGTTCGCCGCCCATCTGGGAATCGGTTTGCGTACGGTTGCCGGCTGGCACGAGAAGCCGAACCGCCGGCCGCAGTCGGAGATGCAGCGCACCCTGGACACGGCCCTGGCGCAGGAAGACGACGCGATCAAGGCCCGGTTCGCGGAGCTGGTGAAGGACACCACCGATGCCCCGGCGGAGCCGGCGGTCGACGAGGCCGCAGCGGCCGATGCCGAGAAGCGGCTGAGCGCTGATCCCGATATCGGCGCAGCTCTCGAATGGCTGGACGCGCACGCAGGTTGGACGCCTGGGACCGCACGCAAGGAGGTTGCGACGCGGCTGGCGCGCCTCGACGTGAGCGAACTGGAGGCCAGGGCAAGCCGCCGAGGACGGGTTGATCAGCGCAGCGTCGCCGAGGTGCTCGGCAAGTATTACGGCGCGAAGGCTGGCGTGCATGGCCGGTACGCGGCCCGCTACGACGATGCCCAGACCGAGACGAGCGTTCTAACCTGCCCTGACTGGCTCGATCTGGCATGCCCACTGTTCGCGGCGCACGACCGGCTCAAGGTCACGAGCTCGGCGCACGACGTGTTCGCCGAGCTCGACTCCGACGCGGCCGGCCGCGCGGCGCAGCGACTCGCGGAAACCCTGGCCATGGGGACGCGGCTGGTCGACAAGCCGCTCTACCGCCTGCTCGACATCTCCCCCTCGCCGGATGCGATCAACGGCCTGGTGGGCACGTCGCGGTTCGTCGAGTACGCGGTCACCATGGACCTCCTCGAGGGCGAGCTGGTCGACGCGATCTCATCTGACGCCACGACGGCACACCAGTCGCTGCCGCTGCGCGGCAAGTACCTACCCGACATCTCTTCCGTAACCGACGTCGCCAACCGGCTCTGCGCCGGTGGCCCGCTCGCCCTGTTCGCGATCGCCCGGCCTGCCAGTCCGTTCCGCGGCGAGGCCGACTACGTGCTGCTGGTGCAAGAGCGCTCGGGCAACGTGCTCAACGCAGCACGCCGACTGGCGGTCATCCCCAAGGGCTTCCACCAGCCGATGACCGATCTGCGCGTCGACGCTCAGATCGGTGCGACCCTGCGGCGGGAGGTCGAGGAAGAGCTCTTCGGCCGAGACGAGATCGACAACACGACCAATGAACAGCGCTCCGCAGACCCGATGCACCCGAGCCGGGTGTCGGAGCCAATGCGATGGCTCATGGAGGATCCGAGCCGACTCCGCATGGAGTGCACGGGGTTCGGACTGAACCTCCTGAGCGGCAACTTCGAGTTCGCCAGCCTGATCGTCATCGACGACGAGGAGTTCTGGGAACGCTACGGCGGCCGCGTCGAAGCCAACTGGGAAGCGGCTGGCCTGCACCAGTACTCGAGCCGCGACGGCGACCTGATTTCCGAGCTCATCGCTGATGTAGCGTGGAGCAACGAAGGGCTCTTCGCCCTGCTGCAAGGACTTCGACGGCTCGCCCAGATCGGCGGCGACCGGGTGAGTCTGCCATCGATCGAATGGGAGGTTCGGTAGTGAGCCGCAACTGGCACCACGGAAACGCTGCAGAAGACGGCAGCGAAACCCGCGGCTGGCTACTCGGCCACTTCATCGACCCCACCGAAGGCGGAGTCCGCTCCACCAAGGACCTCGAAGTCAAGTGGGGCACCCACCCCGCCGGCGACAAGCGCCCCGACTGGACCACCGACGACCAGCGCACCACCATGCTCCTCCTCGTCGAAGGCCACTTCCGCCTGCACCTCACCGAGGGCACCGTCGACCTCGCGAAGCAGGGCGACTACGCGGTCTGGGGCCCCGGCATCGACCACTCCTGGGAAGCCCTCACTGACGCCGTGGTCGTCACCGTGCGCTGGCCGTCTGCATCGAACTAGCGCGTGACATTGATGCGTACCGCACAGGGGCCCACAATCCCATGATCTGACGGGTCCAGGTTCCGCTTGCTGTCGTCTGACACCCGGCTGCCAGCATTGCTCGTGATCAGCATGGATTGCGTCCGCAAATGCCAGCCCGGACTTGCCGGTGCGGTTCGTCAGCTCGAAGGTCGCGAGCGCCCACCAGTCGCCGACCCAGGTCTGATGCCAAGCCAGCACGACACCGGGCATGGTCGTGGCGATATCAATGCCACCCACTCGGACTCGCACTCGCACTCGCACTCGCACTCGCACTCGCACTCGCACTCGCAGCGGAGTGTCGCCGTAGCCCACGCCCCGCTGCGGTGGCAGGACCTGCACTAGGCGGATCCAGATCGGTTGCGGAATGTCCGGCCGCCGCCGCGTACCCTGCACTCTCCCCCGCCTTCATTCCCCACCTAGCGCCCTGCCCGACGCGAAGTTTGGTCGGATCGGTCAGAAGCTGCAGCAACCGACCCGCGCCGAGCCTTCTGGATCTTCCCCATCCTCCAGGGCGAAACCCAGGGCATAGAACGTGTGTGCCAAAGGTCGCCAGTGGCGATTACAACCGAGCACTCCCGTCGTCCGGTCGGACAACTCATGCGCCTGCCCTGTGACTGACGGTCAGAAGTTTGCGTGCAGCTGGACGCACTCGCGGTGGTTACTCTCAGTCCGTGGCTTGGGAGTGGATCGGCCAGCTCGGACCAGCGCTAGCACCCGTAGCGACCACCATCTTTGGGTTGAGCCGAGGGCAGGGGCGGCTCCGTAGGAACTTGCGTCACGATGCGGAAGTCTTGAAGGAGTTGCCAGAGGGGTCGAAGGCGCATTCTGAGCTCGAGCGCCATCTGGAATGGCAGATCATGAGGCTCCGTGAATCAGAGGGGGAGGGACAGCGGAACTGGTTTGGCTTTGGCGTCGGCCTGACGCTCGCGGTTGGCCTCAGCTATCTAGCGGTCTTCCTCTTCTCTGAGGAGGGCTGGTGGCGGTGGCTCGGTGTACTTGCGCTCTTGGGCGCTCTATTTGGCTTGGTCGGCATCTTCGCCAGCTTGACCGTTGAGAAGCGGGGCGATAAGGCGCAGACGTCATCCTGACCCCCGCAAGGGAGGGCCTCTGTCCTCACCCCGTCGACCTGGCGAAGCCCTCATCAGGCCGTGTCAAGGGGCAACCGCCGATGGTCACGTGACGCCTGTGCGCGAGCTTGTCCCCTTGACGCGGACTGATAGCCGTTGTGGAGGTCGATGGAGTGAGGACAGAGCAGCCCGACCGAACCGCAGCCGACGTGCCTGTCCCCCTCACCCTGTTGGCCTGCCCGTCCGGCGAAGACATCTCTTTGTGCCTGAGCATGGAGGCTTCTTTTGGCGGAGCCGGGCCGCCCTGCCTTCCCGTTTGGCCGGGGCGCGAGGATCGGCCGCCAGGCCGCATTGCCCGGGGTCCCGCTGCCCCGGCCAGGGAAACAGCAGGCAGGCGGCCCCGCAGGGCCGCGTGTGATCAAGAAAAGGAACTCTGAAAACACGCTCAGCACATCTACGTCGTTGTGCCTGGTAGAACCGCCTCCGATCTCACGTCGGTGGATATCGGCGTGGGTCGCATGCTCGACGGCGGGAATTCAGTCAGTCTCAGAGTGTGGCGGTCGAGGACGACGACTCGGGACAAGACGGGCGGGTGCTCGCCCTGTCCGACGGCGTTTTCGCGATCGCAGCCACCCTGCTCGCCCTCGACATCCGCGTTCCGGAAGGGCTCAACACCCGCAGCCTGCACGACGCGCTGCGCGGACTCGGCCCCGACCTGGCCGGTTATGCGATCGCGTTCCTGGTCATCGGCGTGCTGTGGCTGGGACACCGCGCGTTGTTCACCGAGATCCGGCGCATCGGCCCCTCGGTCGCAGCGGTGAACATGGTGCTGCTGGGCTTCGTCGCACTGCTGCCGTTCCCCTCGTCGTTACTGGCCAACTACGGCGACGAATCGGTTGCGGTGATCAGCTACGCCGCCAACGTTGCCGCGATCGCAGCGCTGCAGCTGGTCATCGTCACCATCGCCCGTCACACCGGGAGCTTCCGCGCTGGGACGCAGCCACTGTCGGCCTACGCACCATCGGCCGTGACGATCGTCGGCTTCGTCGCGTCGATGCCCGTAGCGCTGGTGTCGCCCACGTGGGCGCCGGCCTGCTGGCTCCTGCTGATCCCCGCCCACGCGACCATCGACAGCATCGAGCACCGCAGAGCCCGAAATCCCCAAGAACCGTAGCCGGCGGCCTGCCTCCGAAAGGTCAGGTTGGATCTCAATCGCCAGGGTTGATCTGAATGAAGGGCAGTTTCACTCGTTCATCGCTGCTTTCACGTAGACGGCGGATGCCCTGCAAGTGCGCGAAGATGCCTTCGTTGCTCCAGGACTCGTCTGTGATCAGTTCGCCGACGAGTTGATGGTCAAGGCTGGAGTACACGCGGAGCCCTGACGCTTCCCAGTTCGCTTCGATTTCTCCGCCGTAGCGGGTCCAGAACTCGTCGTCCTCGATGACTAGGAGGCACGCGAACTCGTAGTTGCCGCTTACGAGGTTCAGGCCAAACCCGGTGCACTCCATGCGTACCCGGGACGGGTACGCCATGAGCCAGCGCATCGGCTCAGACATGCGTCCTGGATGCAGTGGGGCAGCTGCGCAAATGCTCTCCACGGTGTTATCGACGTCGGTCCGGCCGAAGAGCTCCTCTTCCATCTCCCGCAGGAGCGTCGAGGTCAGCTGGGCATCCGCGTGCAGGTCGGTCATTGGCTGATGGAATCCCTTCGGGATCACCGAGAGCCTCTGCGCAGCGTTGAGTACGTGGCTTGACCGCTGTTGAACTACGATCGCGAAGTCAGGCTCGCGGCGATACGAGTCTGGCGGGCGTGCGATAGCGCAGAGCGCGAGCACTCCGCCTGCGCACAGCCGCCCGGAGAGGTTGAGGGCGGAGTCGAGGTTCGGCAGGTAGTGGTCCCGCAGCGGGAGTTGGTCTGACGCGCCGGCAGCAAGAGCATCGATCAGCTCGTTCTCGAGAAGATCCATTGAGACCGCGTACTCGATGAACGGCACCGTCCCGACCTCGGCTGAAATTGCGCTTGGTCGGGCCTCCAGGTGCAGCAGCCGGTAGATGGGCATGTTCGCCATCCGAATTCCCTGCGCCGTGGCTTCGGCGAGCCGATCAATCGCTCGGTCTGACGTGACAACATCTTGAGCGACCGATGCGTCGGTGCGGAGTGCGACTTTGTCATTCCCTCTGCCGAGCTGACATCCGAGGTCGAGCCAGCGGTCGCAGGTCAGAACGCTCGTGCGGATCTCGGAGTCGCCGCAGGTAGCGCTGTAGAAATCGTGCCCGGTCTCCGCGGTCCCGTAATAGTCAGCTACTGCTCTGGCGATCTCGCTTCGGCCGACCTTGCGGCGCCGCGCGGGTCTGTCGAGCACTTCGTCGGCGGTCAAAGAGGCCAGGCGGGACGTCACCTTCCGTCGGGTCGTATCAGGGCTCCACCCGCTTCGGGCATCAAGCCACGCGAAAGACTGCGCCATGTCCACCCGCGCATCAGGGGTCTGTACTGCCGGTGTCGTTTCCCGCCGAGCACTAGTCACCGCTGATCCAACGGTGAGGAAAGGTTGCCGCGAGGTGTAAGCGTCCTCGTGCGCGGTGTCAGGCTCTGGAGGAGCCAACAGCACATCGATTCCCACACCGAAGATGGCTTCGAGCAACCTCATCGTCGCCGGTCGAGGTCGTCCGACTGGCCTTCCGCTCGCCGCCTGGCCGGCGACGAGGCGCTGCAGGTGGCGGACGCTCAACGTTCCTGGCTCGTCGTGCTCGCGCGCGAACGCCTCGGCCCACTCCGTGAACTCCTGCAGCGTCTGCCGCCGCTCCCAGATCTTCTGCTCGAGAACCGTGCGCGCCGTCTGCATTGCAACCCCTTCCCCACAGCCGCTCCCGCTATGTCACGGGTACGTCGCCTTCGCGTCGTTCCGCTGACCGAGAGCTGATGTCAGCATGATTTCAGTCTGACATGGACCGCTCACAAACGGTCACGAAATCCCTCCGGCGGCGTTGCGCAACCGCTCCCCGACCGCCGGATGCCGGCCGCGGCCAGGCACACCTCCAGGTCTGGTCGCGGCCAACCCTCGAACGGAGATCACGAGTGAACGCATCAGCAGAGCAGGCCATCTGGTTCCAGTACCGCCCCGGCGTAGTGGTCGATTCCCTTCGCGTTGCCCACTGCGCCGCACCGACCAGCACCAACAGCGTGGTTCAGTCCTGGTGCCGGCTGAAGTTCGATCCTGCAAACCTCGAGGTCGCCGCGGGGCCCGGGGAGCCCGTGACCTCCGAGAAGGCGCCTGCTTGCGCCCCTTGCGCGGCGTGCCTTCTGCGACTCACCGCCGCGACAGATACCGGTACCGTCCCCACCGCGCACGACTCAGAAGCAACCGACGACAGCAAGCTCGCGGTCGTGCTCCGAAAAGCCCAGTGGTTGCTCGACGACGCCGCGCACTACCTCCCACAGGGCACCTACGACCAGCGGGAACGTGACACGCTCGCCGCCACGCTCGACCAGCTCGCTGGGTTGATCCGCGAGCAAGTTCCGGCACACATAGACGCCGCCGAACAGCCACGAACTCAATCTCAACTGTGATGACCAAGACGAGCCCCTGTCAGTGCGGATACAGAACCGCCTGGGCAGGCGATCTCGCCCCGGACTTGCCGACACAACGCCTGCCCCGCATCGACGCCCCGGACCGCGGCGACAACTGGGCATCAACTCGGCCTCCGCTCAGCGTCCTACGCGCGGTGTTGGAAGGCCTCAAGCGGCTCTAACCACTCCAACAGCACAACCGACGGAGCTGAAGAAGAACATGCAGGCAACAACCTGCAAAGGCTGCGGCGAGCCACTACCGCCACCTTCCCCACGCGGCCGCCCCGCCCGCTACCACGGACCGGCCTGTCGGCAGAAAGCACACCGAGCCCGACTACGGGCACGGGCCATCGACCAGGACTGGGCAGCGCTCGATGAGGTCGACGCGGCAATCGCCGACGTACGCCGACGAATGGCAACCGGCCGGGATCCGCGGCCCGCGCTGGCACGCTTGCTAACCGCTGCACTCGGAATCGCCAACATCCACGGTGTGCTTCTATCGACCGAACCACCCGGGCCAGCAAGCGCTGATCGCTTCTAGCCGCCGTGCGATCCGATTGAAATGGCTGTTCAACCCCGGTGCCAACTATATCGACGACGCCGCTACCTATTTGGACAGCTCGGATCGAACACCGACAAGCTGTGGCGGGACTCATCAAAGATGACCGCAGAACGCCCGGCAGCGGAGGGTTTCGGCGAGTTGCTGGCTCTCCAGCGTGCTGGGTTCATGCTGGTGCCGATAGCCCCAGTGTTCAAGGATGCGCAATGGTCGCGGCGGCCGCGGTGCGGCCGAGCATTTCATCGCCGCGGTCCGCTGTGTCTACAACGCGGCCGCTCGCGTACCGCCAGCGCAGTTCACAAGCGCGATCACGGTACGCAAAGATCAAAGAAGACCTCCGCAGCGATCTCCACCGGACTCCGCTCGAACTGATCTTTGAAAACCCAGCTCAGGACCACCGGAACACAACAGCTCTGTCACCGGTCTCAACGGCCGGCCCCGAGCCTTTCGCCGGCCGCTGATACCGAGGCGGTCCGTCGGAAACCAACGCTCGCCGCACCGTGTTCCGCCCGACCCCAAGCCGGCGCGCGATCGCCCGAATCGGCATCCCCTCACACCGATGCAGCCGCCGGATCTCTGCCCAGTCCTCCGCGCTGATCACTCCCTATGTGTCAGGGAGTGGGTCCATTTTCGCCCGCCCACACCGGGTCAGGATTCACCCGTCGGCAACAGCGAGTTCCTAGGTGACGCCCTGATGCGCTGGCAGCAGGCCCGGCACGATGTCGCTGACCGAGCACACCGGGCATGCTGGTGCGCAGGCGCTCGTCGGTGCGCAGCCGCGATCCATGCTGATACCGACCTGTTCGAAGCGATGCCTGGCGGTGCTCGGGCCACCTTCGACGGCCACCAGCAGCACTGACTCCTGCGCGGCCGCACGTCGCAGGTGCCGCGCACCACCGAGGGCGGCCCATTCCACACGACAGCAACGGTAAGACGCAGGAGCTACGCGTCGCGATCGTGTCCTGGTTCGAGTCGAATTCCGTTGCTGACGGCGTCAACGCCGTCTCGGCCTACCTCCGATTCCGAGCCGAAAGGCCATCAGCACCGCCGCCCTCACCACACTCCACCAACCCCGCGCAACATGTCCGCCCAGCAGCCGGGGCGGCCCTGGCCTCCCTGACAACCCGGTCCGCGTCCTCCGCACTCGCGTCGGCAACCTGAGCCAGCACCGCACCCGTTGCCGGGTTGATGTCATCGAAGGTCGCTGCGGCTGCCGACCAGCCGCTGTCGATGAACAAACCCCTGGTGTAGGTATCGGCCGTCGACGTCATGATCTCCTCCTGCAACGTGAGGTGGGCTGTCACGACGCTCGCACCCCTCGACGCGTGCCATTTGCGCACATCCGCAACTGCTTTGATCGTTGGCGCACAGTTGCAGTGGCATACGCCGTGAGCGGAACCGGTCGATCACCGGGCGTGGCGTTCACGGCAGAAGTCGACGAACGCCTGCGCCCTGCGGTGCAATGTCATCGACCTGGGCCAGGCCACCAGGATGCGCTCCTCCCGTACTTCCTCGGCGATCTCCTTGATCACCAGAGGACGTCCCTCGTAGGTCCGGTCGTTCTCCGGGCGCTGGACCAGAACGGCGTACCCCATGCCACGGCCTACGAGGGCACGGGTCATCTCGAAGCTCGTGGGCCGGTAGCGTACGTTCGGCACTACGCCCGCCTGCTCGAAGATGCGGTAGGTGTTGGTCCAGCTCGGTGGGGCGTCGAACTGCACGCACGGTTCGTCGGCCAGGTCAGCGAGTGATACCTCGACAGCATCGGCGAAGCGGTGGTCCGCGGGAAGCAGCACGTGCGGCCGCACCGCGCTGATCACGGTCCGCTCCATCTCAGGATCGACCGCCATGTCGTAGAGGATCGCCAAGTCCAGCTCGCCCTGGCGGAGCCGCTTTTGCAGAACGTCCTGGGTGCCTTCGACGAAATCGATGGTCACCCCTGGGTGGATTTCGCAGAACTCCTGCATCAGTGGCGGCAGCGCGGTCGGCGCGAGCGTCACGTAGCAACCGACCGACAACGTGCCCGCGAGCGTGTCGCCGCCTGCCGCGATGCTCTCCAAGTCCTCCGCACGCCGCAAGAGATCGCGCGCGTACTGCAGGACCTGCGTGCCCGTCGGAGTCAGCGTGACGCCATGGGCCTTGCGACGCACCGCCAACTGCACCCCGAGAGCCCGCTCCAGGTCACCCAAGGCCTGGGAGAGGCCAGGCTGCGAGACCCGCAACACCTCGGACGCACCGCTCAGCGTGCCGACTTCGGCGACCACGACGAAGTACTCCAGCTGGCGGAGCGAGAACCGCACTCCACTCATCAGCTCAGCTTATATTCATCACAGGGTTTTCGTCCTTTTCGCGTGCATATGACAGCTGACACGCTGACTTGCCAACGAGCACGGCTAGCAGCACTCCGCGCTCAGTCTTCTCACTTCAGGAGCCCTGCATGGCAGCAACGACGCGCCTGCGCCGCGGCGCACAGGAACCGGTTGTCAGCCCGATGAAGGTCGCTTCGGCGAGCTTCATCGGAACCGCGATCGAGTGGTACGACTACTTTATCTACGGGATCGCCGCGGGCATCGTCTTCGGTCCCTTGTTCTTCCCTGCTTTCTCCCCCACCGCGGGCACGCTCGCCGCGTTCGCCACCTTCTCGGTCGGCTTCCTCGCCCGACCGCTGGGCGGTGTGGTGATGGGGCACTTCGGCGACAAGATCGGCCGCAAGTCGATGCTGGTGACTTCGTTGGTGCTGATGGGCTTGGCCACGGCCGGCGTGGGCCTCCTGCCGACCTACGAGACGATCGGGGTGTGGGCGCCGGTCCTGCTCGTAGCGCTGCGATTCCTGCAGGGCATCGGCGTCGGCGGCGAATGGGGTGGCGCTGTGCTCATGGCCGTCGAACACGCCCCGCCGGAGAAGCGCTGCTTCTACGGAAGCTTCCCGCAGATGGGCGTGCCCGGTGGCCTGCTGCTGGCCAACATCGTCTTCCTCACCGCCTCGACGGCCTTCCCCGGCGACGCGTTCATCCAGTGGGGATGGCGGATTCCGTTCCTGCTCAGCGCCCTGCTGGTGGTGGTCGGTCTGATCATCCGCTTCAGCGTCTCGGAGAGCCCAGAATTCACCGAGGCCAAGGACAAGGGGCAAGACGTCAAGCTCCCGATCGTCACCGTGCTCCGCGAACACCCCCGCCAGGTCCTGCTCGCGGCAGGCGGCTTTCTCGGCAGCAACGCCATCGGATACATCTTCATGGCTTACCTGCTCTCCTACGGCACCAAGACGCTCGGGCTCTCCCGCGCCACCATGCTGACCACCACACTGATCGGGGCAGCCGCATGGCTGGTGGTCATCCCGTGGGCCGCGCGCCTGGCAGACCGGCACGGCCGCGAGCGCGTCCTGGTGCTGGGGTCATGCGGATTGGCAGCGTGGATGTTCGTCTTCTTCCCGCTGGTCGACACGGCCAACACAAGCTTGATCATCGTCGCCGTGCTGGGAGCTGCCCTCTTCCTCGGCGTCACCTACGGTCCGCTGGCATCCCTGTTCTCCGACCTGTTCGCCACCCGAGTCCGCTACAGCGGCGCCTCCCTGGGATATCAGATCGGCTCCATCCTCGGCGGTGGCATCGCCCCCACTCTGGCGACCGCGCTCTACGCAACGACGAACAGCTCGACACCGGTGTCTGCCTACCTCGTCGTGGTCTCGTTGCTGAGCCTCGGGTGCCTCGTCCTGATCACTCGGGACAGGCGCAAGGTGACCGCTTACAGCTCGTTTCAGAATGATGTTGGTAGTTGGCGGTAGCAGATGAGGGCGCATCCGAGTTGGAGGAGTCCGAGATGGATGTCGGCTCGTCGTTCGTAGCGGGTGCGGAGTCGTTTGAACTGGTGCAGCCAGGCGAAAGTGCGTTCTACGATCCATCGGACGGTGCCGAGTCCGGAGCCGTGGTCGGTGTTCTTGCGGGCGATGCGCGGGACGATTCCTCGCTCTCGCAGGGCTTTGCGGTGGTGGTCGTAGTCGTAGCCGCGGTCGCCGTAGAGCCAGCGGGGCCGTTGCCAGGGTCGGCCGCGTTTGCCGCGGATCGTGGGCAGGGCGTCGATCAGGGGGATCAGTTGGCTACTGTCATGGCGGTTGCCGCCGGTGAGCGTGACCGACAGCGGGATGCCGGCGCCTTCGGTGATTACATGGTGTTTCGTACCGGGGCGAGCCCGATCGACGGGCGAGGGGCCCGTCGCCGCCCCCTTTTCAGCGCCCGTACGTGCGAACCGTCCACCACGGCGGTATCCAGGTCGAGCCGGTCCAGAGTCCGCAGCTGGTCGAGTAATAGCTCGTGCACCGCCTCGAAGACCCGGCCTCGGTCCAGTCCCGCAACCTCCGCCAGCATGTCACCCCGGAACACCCGGCGACCTCGCGTGGCAACTCCCGCCACGTGATCCCGGTCTTGAGCACGAACACGATTCCGGCCAGCGCTGCCCGATCGTCGGTCGGCAACCTCCATGGATGCCGACGGCGACGTGGCGGACGTGGTGGCAGCAACGGTTTCACTCGCTCCCACAAGCCCTCTGGCACCAACTCCTCGATCACCCCAGCAGCATGCCAAAAGATGATCAACCACCGACATCAGACACACCGATCATTCTGAAACGAGCTGTTAACCGGACGTTGGTCGACCCAGCGCGGCCAGCGGTGATCACAGGCTCCCGAACGCGCTTACCGCCACCTGCTGATGCCTGGTTCACGCGCCGCAGCGATGTCCCCGGCGACAAGTCGGCCGCATCAAGCTCTTGCAAAAGCAAATATTCAGAACCGGCCCTAGGCCGACTCTGATCACTGTCGACAGCAACACAGCGCGAGTACGTACGGAGGTTGTCCGCTGAGCTCTGTGGGCTACCCTGGCCATGCCCTCCTTGCGAGGAGGGCGGCCCTTTCACAGGGTTTGCGGTAGGCTGGCGGACCGTACGAACACCCTTAAGGTGGGTCCGCCGACCCCTTTACGTTCGGGCTTCCAAGCAGCTCGCGCCGCGCACGGGGCGCCACGCGTGCAGTCTACGATCTCAACGCGCGAATGCGTGCAGGCTTGACGCCGCCCAGTGCCTGGCGTCCGCCTTTCGAATACCCCGACTTGTCGGCTGAACAAGCCCACACCGGGAACCCCTGAGGCCACTCCAGCCGAGAAAACCCGCTCAAAGCCAAATCTCCAAAATCCAGCTTTTGCCCCTTACGCATTCTCTGCCGAGGACGAGTGTATCTCCTCACATGAGAAAGGAGTTCCCGCGCGAAAGCAAACCACCACAGCACGCAACTGGTGATGTCCGCAATGTCTCGTTGGGATCGACCTCCAACGTTATCCAAATGCGCGATCTTCAAGGTGGGAGCATCTACATCAATTCGCACGTGCTGTGCCACCGATGCTGCGAATTCTTCGTCGTCACCCACCACAAGGAGGCGACGTTTCGCGGAGGTCGGACTGCAGGCATGTACGGAGTTGACAGAGCGTTCACCACCTCAGGCCCCGGTACTACCGCAATCCATGGTACTCGATCGTTCATCCCGAGGCTTCTTGAGCTTCGCGGACCAGTTCGGCCAGATGTTGTGTATCCCGCCACGCTCCTTGCTTGATCTGGGTGTGGCAGCTGAACCCGTCGGCGAGCACGCGCGCCGTCTCGCCGGCTTCGCGAACGGCGGGGAGAAGTACACGTTCGCCTGCGGCGGCGGAGATCTCGTAGTGCTCCTTTTCGAAACCGAAGTTACCGGCGAGGCCGCAGCAGCCGGAATTGAGTTTGGTATCGTCCACGCCCATCCGGTTCAAAAGCAGCGAATCGGCTTGGTCTCCCATTACCGCGTGTTGGTGGCAGTGTGTCTGACGCAGCGTCGTCACCGGAAGTTCCGGAGGGGTCCAGTCCGGTGCGAGGTCGCGGATCGTTTCGGCGAAGGTCTTCGTGATAGTGGCGAGTCGCTTCGCGCTGGGGTGGTCGGCGAGCAGGCTCGGAAGATCGGTACGCAGTGTTGCGGTGCAACTCGGTTCGATGCCGACCACTGCGACAACTTCGTCGAGCTGGGGTGCGACCGCGTTCAAGGTGCGGCGCTGAACCCAGCGTGCCACGTCCAACTGACCGGTCGTGATCCAAGTGAGTCCACAGCACTGGGTCCCAGGTGGCACGACCACCCGGAAGCCAATGTCTTCGAGGACCTCGGTGGCCGCACGCAGCGGGCCAGGGTTGAGCGCGTTGCCGAACGAATCGACCCACAGCAGAACGGTTCCGCGCCCGCTCGCACCTGGCGTTGGCGCAGCGTGTTTGCGGAACCAGGCAGAGAAGGACTCCGGGGCAAAGCGGGGGATAGAGCGTTGCGGGGCGATACCGCCTAGGTGCTTGAGCAGTCCTGTGGCCGGCGAGCTGGTCACGGCGTTGACCAGGCGCGGCGCCGTGCTTGCCAGTCTCGCCCACAGCGGCAGCCACCCCATCGAGTAATGCGAGAGCGGGCGCAGCCGCCGGCGATAGTGGTGGTGGAGGAACTCGGATTTGTACGTGGCTATGTCCACTTGAGTCGGACAGTCATGGCTGCATCCCTTGCAGGACAGGCACAAGTCCAGTGCGTCGCGTACCTCTGTCGACCTCCAACCGTCTTCGATGACTCCACCGTTGAGCATTTCGTTGAGCACCCGAGCACGGCCTCGCGTGGAATCCTTTTCGTCGTGGGTCACCTGGAAGCTCGGGCACATGACACCCGCCGAGTGCCGCGCGCGGCATTTGCCGACGCCGACGCATCGGCGGAGAGCGGCGGCCATGTCACCACCGTCGTGTTCGTAGGAGAACAACGGTGTGATGTCCAGCTTCTGACGCGGCTGGACGCGGAGATCGGCGTCGATGGGGCGAGGCCGGACCACCACTCCGGGGTTCAACCGGTTCTCCGGATCGAAGACGGCTTTGAACTCGCCGAACGCGTCGATGATCCCGGAGCTGTACATCAACGACAGGAACTCCGCGCGGGCGCGACCGTCGCCGTGTTCCCCGGAGAACGAGCCCCCGTGGCGGACGACGAGTTCGCAGGCCTGCTGCAGGAACTGCCGGAACGCCTGCGCTCCGCCCTCGGTAGCGAGCGGGAAGTCGATGCGCACGTGCAGGCATCCATCGCCGAAGTGCCCGTAGACGACACCGCGTCGACGGTGGCGACGCATCAGGTCTTCGAATTCCTGGAGATAGGCGGCCAGATTTTCGGGTGGAACGGCGGCGTCTTCCCACCCGGGCCACGCCTCACCGCCATCCGGTAGGCGCGTGGCGAGCCCGGCACCGTCTTCCCTGATGCGCCACAACTGTCGCTGCACAGAAGGTTCCACGATGGCAGCCGAGTTCTCGCTGAGGCTGGTCGCCAAAGCTCGTGCAGCGGTTTCGGCGGCCCCGGTGGTCTCGCCGCCGATTTCGATGTAGAGCCAACTCTTCCCCGGTGGCAGTTGCTCGATGGCCTCCAGATGTTGCGCGTTCTTCTGTCGTGCGGCGTCCACGAGGACGCTGTCCATGCCTTCGACGGCCAGTGGACGTGCTTGCAAGATCTCGGGCACGGCTTGAGCCGCGGCAACGGCACTGGGGAATCCCACCACGGCCAAGCAACGCTGCGGTGGAGTCCGGACGAGGCGAACTGTTGCCGACACGACGATCGCGCACGTGCCTTCGGTACCCACCAGTGCCTTGGCGAGATCGAAGCGGTTCTCCGGGAGCAGGTGGTGCAGCGGGTAACCAGAAACCTGTCTGGGGAACCGGGCGAGCTCCAGACGGATTTCAGCACGATACCGGTCCACCAGAGTGCGAAGCTGCGCGAAGACCCGGCCGCGTTCGCCACCGTCGGCGATGATGCGGTCGATCTCGTCGGAGGTGTGTTGGCCGACGGTCATCCGCGTACCGTCGGCCAGCACCACCTCCAGTTCCACGACGTTGTCGCTGGTGCGGCCCCAGGCAACGGAGTGCGAGCCGCACGCATCATTGCCGATCATGCCGCCGAGCGTGCAACGGCTGTGCGTGGAGGGGTCGGGGCCGAAGGTCAGACCGTGCGGGGCGGCCGCCGCCCGTAGGTCGTCGAGGACGACACCGGGCTCGACCCGTGCCCAGCCACCCTCGGTATCTATCTCGAGGATGCGGTTGAGGTGCTTGGACAGGTCGAGGACGAGGCCTTCGGCTATGGCGTTTCCGGCGACGCTGGTGCCCCCGCCTCGGGGCACCAGCGGCACTCCATGGCGGTAGCACACCCGTACAGTGCGAACGACCTCGTCGACCGTACGCGGCGCTACGACCCCGACCGGAACCACGCGGTAATTGGACGCATCGCCGGAGTACTGAGCACGGCGTCCTGGACTGAAATCAACGATCTCACCCGCTGCTGGGCCGAGCTCTCCCCGCAGGTCGTGCTCGCATTGTTGGATGATGTGACTTTGGCTACCGCTGGTCAGCATTCACTCGCCCCTGATGGCCTGTACTGCGTCGGCGCTCTGATCCGTCGTGTTCATTCGCTCGACCGCGCGGCTTTTCCGCATCCGGACGACGGGATAGATCCCTGCGCAGACCGCGAAAGCGAGCACGCTCAGCGCGACCTGGCTTCGGGTTTCCTCGTCGAGGGCCATCCCGGCGAGGATGGCCACGATCCCGGCTCCGGTCACGATCGGTAGAACGGGGTGGCCCCACATTTTGACCGGCAGGCCCCCGGGGTGCTCGCGTGCGAGGACGGGACGGAGCTTCAACTGGGACAGGCAGATCAGCAGGTAGATGATGAGCACGACCGCGCCGGAGGAGTTCAACAGGAAGGAAAAGATGTTGTCCGGCGACAGGTACGCCGCCCCGACGCACACGTACCCGCCGAGGGTCGATGCCAGGATAGCCCACAGCGGGACGCCGCGGTCGGTGCGCTTGAGCATGCGTTGGGGGGCTTCGTTGCGGTGGGCGAGGACGAAGAGCATGCGGGACGCGGTGAACAGGCCAGAGTTGAGACACGACAGCACAGCGAACAGGACGACAATGTTCATGATGTCGCCCCCGTAGGGGATTCCCATGATGTCCAATGCGGACACATAAGGAGACTCACTCGCTTTTGCCGTGGTCCACGGCACGATCGCGGCGACGAGGAACATCGACCCCACGTAGAACACCGAAATCCGCAGCAGGACGGTGTTCGTCGCCTTCGTGATCGACCGCTGGGGCGCCTTCGACTCCGCGGCCGCGACGGTCACGATTTCCGCGCCGACCATCGACAACACCACTGCGGCCACGGCGATGAAGACAACGCCTCCTCCGTGAGGTAGCAGCCCGCCGTCAGCGTGCAGGTGCGACAGGTCCATTCCCTTTCCCGGCCACAGACCCAGGACGTAGGCCAAGCCGAGTCCGATGAAGACGGTGATCGCGAGTACCTTGATCCCGGCGAACCAGTACTCGAATTCGCCGTAGGAGCGAGTTGACCGCAGGTTCGTCGCGGTCATGAGCAGGATGAGAGCGAGCGCGAGAACCCATTTGGGCCAGTGCACCCACCGCTGGAGCAGTTCTGCACCGGCCACTGCTTCGAAACCGACGATGACGACCCAGAAGTACCAGTACAGCCAGGCCATGGCGAACCCGGCCCAGTCACCCAGCGCGCTTCGCGCGTATTCGGTGAAGGAGCCGACGGAGGGGCGTGCCGCGGCCATCTCCCCCAGCATGCGCATCACAAAGAGGATGAGCACGCCGGTGACCGCGTAGGTGAGGAACGATCCCGGCCCGACCTGGGCCAGGACGGCTCCGGAACCCATGAAGAGTCCGGCGCCGATGATCCCGCCCATCGCGATCATGGTGACGTGCCGGTCGCGAAGGTGATCTGATGACGATGGTGTTCTCGACATTGTTGAACCTGCTTCCACTGTGGCGGACGCCGTTGTCCGCTGCACGCGTCCTCGGGAACGCGTTGCCTCCCGAGGCGCGTGCGGAGCGGTGAAGTGGACTGACAACCGGGTTGTGTCGTCAATCGTCGCCGAGTGATGCTCAGTGACGTACGGAGATCCTGGCGGGCCGGGTCCGCCCGCTGAGCTCCATGGCCGTGCGCACTCGCTCTTCAGCGAGGCGCCGTGCCGCTACGTGGGTGGTGACCGCGTCACGCATGCTCTCCACGAGCACGTGGAGCGTGTTGGCCCGCAATCGCTCCGACACCGCAGCGCGGATCTGGTTCGGTTCCGTGGGAAACGCCGTGTGGCGCGCGTCCATCGCGTAGGCGGCTGCCACTACTCCACCGGCGTTGGCGATGAAGTCGGGCACGACTGTCACGCCGCGCTCGGCGAGCACGGTCTGCGCTTCGGACGTCAGTGGCAGGTTTGCGCCCTCCGCCACGACGGAGGCCGACAGTTTGCGGGCGGTGGCCGCGTCGACGACGTCCTGGCGCGCGGCCGGGATCAAGACGTCCGCGGGCAGGGTCAGTTCTCCTCCAGTGCTGAGATGCTTCACCCCGCCGACGTGGTTAACCAGGCCATCGCCCCACTCGGACTTCGCCCGCAGCAGCTCGGGCACATCCAGCCCATCAGGGCTGTAGATCGCACCCTCCGACGTGGACACTGCGACAATCTCAGCGCCGAGCGCGTGCAGCCGCTCGGCCGTCGCCGCACCCACGGCGCCGAAACCCTGCACCACGACACGGGTGCCGGCCATGTCCAGTCCACGCCAGCGGGCGGCCTCGGCCGTGGCTTCGGCGACCCCGTACCCGGTCACGCCCCACTGGTCGTAAGGCACACCACCGAGTTCCCGGGGGCTGCCGACCGCGGTGCGGCGGTCTCCCAGTTCGTGCTGAATGATGGCCGCGTCGTGCTCGGTGAGCCCCATGTCGAGCCCGAACACGTACTCCTCGGGCACCTCGGCCGACAGTGAACGGACGAAGCTGCGCAACGCCGCTTCCTTGTCCACCGACGTGGGGTCGAAGCGGATGCCGGCCTTGGCGCCGCCGTAGAAGAGGTCGACACCGGCCCACTTCCATGTCATCACCCGCGCCAGGCGGGCCACTTCGGTGATGGTCAGGGTCGGGCTCATGCGGGTTCCGCCCTTGCCCATGCCCCGTGCGGTGTTGTCGATCACGAGGACTCCGCGCATGCCGGTGCGGGTGTCGGCGACGGTGACGATCTTTTCAGGTCCCCACTCGTCGGCGTGGGAGAAGTCGTCCAGGCTCATCCGAAGTTCACCCCCTGCGCGAGTGGCAGTTCGGTCGAGTAGTTGATGGTGTTCGTGGCGCGGCGCATGTAGCCCCGCCAGGCGTCCGAGCCAGACTCGCGTCCGCCACCGGTGGTCTTCTCGCCGCCGAACGCGCCGCCGATCTCGGCGCCGGAGGTGCCGATGTTGACATTGGCGATGCCGCAGTCCGATCCGGCCGAGGCGGTGAACCGTTCGGCCTCGCGCTGGTCAGCGGTGAAGATGCTCGACGACAGGCCCTGCGGCACGTCGTTGTGCAGGGCGATGGCTTCCTCGAACGTGCGGTAGGTCAGCACGTAGAGGATCGGCGCGAACGTCTCCTGCCGGATCACCTCGGTCTCCGCAGGCATCCGCACGATGGCCGGCTCGACGTAGTAGCTGTTCGCGGAAGCGTCGGCCAGGCGCCGCTCACCGCCCACCACCACCTCCCCGCCATCGGCTACGGCCCGCTCCAGCGCGTCGCGCATGGCGGAGTGGGCGCCTTCGTTGATCAGCGGACCGACCAGGGTGTCGGTGGAGAACGGATCACCGATGTTGAGGCTCGTGTAGACCTTGCTGAGTCGGGCGACGAGCTCGTCGGCGACATCCTCGTGCACGATCAGACGGCGCATCGTCGTGCACCGCTGCCCGGCGGTGCCCGCGGCCGAGAACGTGATGCCGCGGGTAGCCAGGTCCAGGTCCGCCGAAGGGGCGACGATGGCCGCGTTGTTGCCTCCAAGTTCCAGGATTGTGCGGCCGAAGCGTGCGGCGATGCGGGGCGCGATCTCGCGTCCCAGGCGTTCGGAACCGGTCGCGCTCACCAGGGGCACGTCGGGGCTGTCCACCAGCGGAGCCGCGTCGGCGGATCCTGCCAACACCAGCTGATGGATGCTGGCAGGGGCGCCGACGTCCGCGATGGCGCGGTCGAGCAGGGCTGAGGATGCCAACGCCGTCAAGGAGGTGAGCTGCGACGGCTTCCACACCACCGCGTCGCCGCAAACCAGGGCCACGGCGGTGTTCCAGGCCCACGGAGCGCACGGGAAGTTGAACGCGGTGATCACGCCGACCACTCCGAGCGGGTGCCAGGTTTCGAGCAGCTTGTGCCCGGGGCGTTCGGAGGCCAGCGTCCTGCCTTCGAGCTGGCGCGACATCCCTACGGCGAGGTCGCAGATGTCGACCATCTCCTGGACCTCGCCGAGCGCCTCCGAGCCGATCTTGCCGACCTCGATGGTCACCAGGTCCGCCAAGTCGCGCTTGTGCTCAGTGAGCAGCTCTCCGAACCGCTTGATCAGCGCGCCCCGCAACGGCGCCGGTGTGTCGCGCCAGGCGGGAAAGGCGTTCTTGGCCTTGCTGATCGCCTCGCGCACCTCGGATTCGGACACGCCGGCGATGGTGAACAGGTCGTCACCGGTGATCGGCGAACGGGCGGAGAACGCATGCGTCCCGGTGCCCTCGTACCCGGTCGCGCCGCACACCCGCAGCGCCGCACGGGCGCGCTCGACGAGTTCGGCGGTTGTGGTCAGGGTGTTCGCAGAAGTAGCAGACATGAAAGGGGGCGTCCTCTTCGATCGTTTCTCGTATCAACATGTGGCGGTGACCTGCGTGCCGAGTTCCCGGCTCACGGTCTGCAGCGACCGTTCTCGCTGCTGCGCGTAGAGGTCATAGGGGTCGTGGAGGTTGCGTTCCAGCACGCCGGACATCCATTGGCTGTCCAGGTCGGTAGCGTGCTGGGTGAGGTCCTTGGATCCGTAGCCGGTGAGGTTCGACTGGAAGATCCCGGCGGCCGAACGAGGCAGGAAGTCCTCGTAGACGATGGGTTCGGCGCGTACCCAGCCCTGATCGAGCAACTCCGGCACGGTGGTCGGTGGTGTGCCACGGCGGCCGGCATCGACCGCGAAGGTGAAGTAGGCCAGATCTCTCCCTGCCAGTTCCTGTTCGGAACGGGGAAAGCACTCGCCCCATACCTCGGCCGCCACATCGGCACGGCTGCATCCCTTTTCCTTGCGGAGGGCGTCCACCTCGGTGACGAGCTTGTCGTAGGTGGCGCGCCCCTCCGGGGTGAGTGCGATTCCCCGAGCCTCGACCTCGCCGAACCGGACCCGCAGCGCGCCTTCGGACACCGATCCATCCGCCTCGCGGAAACGCCGCGGTTCGGCCAAGGCCCGAAACGACGTCTGACGCAGCAGCACATCCGGCCCATCCCAGCGGGGCGGTCCCTGGATGTCGTCAATCATCGTGATCCCGCGTCGCTGCATCCGCTCGTACAACTCGTCGATGTCGAGCACTCGCGGGGTGAGGTGGTTGATGTGGGTAGTAGTCACGCCGCCGATGTCTGCGGCGACGCCGGAGATCCGCTCCAGCTCCGCGTACCACCCGCGGTCCACGGGCTCGTGGGAGAGTTCGAAGCTGCGCACCGCGAGTTCGAGGAAGCGCTCGGCGTCGGTCTTTCCCAGCTGCCGCTCGCTCTCCGCCCGTTCGGCCAGTCTGATCAACTCCGCCGGGAACAGGCTGCGCCGAGAGAGGAAGGTTTCCAAGCGATGTTGGAGGTCGGCGTCGAAGAAGCGCCGGTCCGAAGGCGTCAGCAGCGACGTGAAGACGCGGAAGGGGTTGAGCGCGAGTTCTTCCTCCTCGATGGGCCGGAAGGCCGTGGAAACCACGGGGACCGCGCTGACGGCCGCTTCCCGGAGATCGTAGAAACCAACCGGGTGCATCCCCAGCCCGGCGAAGATCTGCCCCACCTGACGCAGTTCCTCAGGGGTACCCACGCGGATCGCGCCGTGACGTTCGGCCGTGACCCGACCGATGCTGCCGAGGCGCTGGGCCTGGGCCGCGTCCTTGGCCAGCAGGTCACGGTTGACCTCGTGCGAGACCTCCACCAACGTCGTGTAGGAAGGCACTTCGGTGCCATACATCGTGGACAGTCGTTGCGCGAACGCCGCGCGCAACTCCCATTGCTTCAGCACAGCCATGCTCTCTCCTTGCTTTCGTACCAACGCGGTTAGACCACGTTGAGCTCACGCCGAATCGGACTGCCGTCGAACCGCTCCGCCGACATCGGCGTCAGGTCCACGAAAGGCGTTACCCCGAGGTAGAGATCGCGGATCACCTCTCCTGCGGCGGGTGCCTGCAGGAAGCCGTGGCCGGAAAAGCCCGTCGCGTACAGCAACCGGCCCACCGACTCGCTCTGCCCGATCAGCGCGTTGCAGTCCGGGGTCATCTCGTACAGTCCCGCCCAGCCGCGTTCGACGGGAAGATCGACCAGTTCGGGGGCACACACACGGGCAGCGTCGTTGAAGGCGGGGAGCCATTCATCGGAGTAATCGGTATGGAACCCGTACTCCTGCGCCCGGTCCGACATCCCCAGCAGGAGCCCGTCGTCATGGTTGTGGAAGTACATCGACGTGCTGAAGTCGATGGTGAACGGGATGCGCGGCGGCTTCTGAGCCAGTGGCCGGGTCAGCACAAGTTGGCGGCGTAGCGGCTCGACCGGCAGATCGACACCGACCAGCGCGCCCAGGGACTGAGACCACGCCCCGGCCGCCACGATGACCGTCGAGGTCCGCACCGCGCCTCTGTTGGTCTGGACTTCCCGGATGTTGCGCGCACCGTCGGTTTTGATGTCGACGACGAGGGTGTGCTCGAACACCCGCGCCCCGCGAACCTGGGCAGCATGCAGGAAACCTTGCGCGGCCGCGGGCGGACGAGCATGCCCATCGTCCGGAGAGAACACGGCGCCAAGAACACCCTCGCCCCGCACGTAGGGACACAAGCGCTGTGCCTCGGCGGTCGAGATCATCCGACTGGCCACTCCCAGGTCGTTCTGAGCCGCCACGCTGCGCTCGAACCGGGCGAGATCCTCCTGCTCCCGCAACAAGAATAGGTAGCCCACGCGCTCCAACGAGATGTCCACGCCAAGATCGGACCGGAACCGGGCGTAGGTCTCCAGGCTGCGCGCCCCCAGCGCGATGTTGAGCGGGTCGGAGAACTGCGCGCGCAACCCGCCAATGGGCTTCCCGGACGACCCCGAGGCCACCCGGCCGCGCTCGACCACGACGACATCGGTGACCCCGGCTTCGGCGAGGTGGTACGCGATGCTGGCACCGACGATCCCACCCCCGATCACGACGACTTCCGCGTGACGGGGAAGCTCGGCCCGACTACCGACTACAGCTCGCATGAGTCACCCTTCGACATCGGTCGCACGGGGAACGACGGCAAGTCGCCCTAGCAGCAGTGCGCTCTGTGTGATCCAGGCCATCTGGCCGGTGGTTCCTCGACGCTACGTTCCGAGGAACCTCAGCACTATCGAAGGTCTTTCGAACTATTCATTTAGCATGTCTATATGGATGTCACGATGGGACAGCTCCGCGCCCTGCGCGAACTCGCCCGGCGCGGCACGATGGCCGCGGCCGCCGACTCGTTGGGCTACACCACAGGCGCCATCTCGCAGCAGCTCGCGAACCTGGAGAAGGCGTCCGGCAAGCGGTTGACGACCAAGGTGGGACGGCGGCTACAGCTCACCCGCAGCGGAATTGTCCTGGCCGAGCACGCCGAGCACGTGCTGCAGGCGGAAGCCGACCTCAGAGGCGCGCTGGAGGCCGACGAGCAAGACGTCACCGGGCCGATCCGCGTCGGCACGTTCGCCACTACGGCCTCGGCACTGCTCGCGCCCACCCTCGCCGAGGTCTCGAAGCGCTATCCGAACGTGACGGTCACGAGCAGGGAATTCGGCGTCGACGAAACGGCAACCGCCGTCAGCGACGGCGAAGTCGACATCGCCCTCGGCATCGACTATTCGCACGCACCCATGCGCAGAGACCCCCGCACCGAGCTCGTCCGGCTCCACACGGAACGCTTCGGCCTCGCCGTCACCGCAGACTTGTACAGACCGAACGCGGTGCCCCTCGAGACGGCACGAGACTGGTCCTGGATCCTGCCACCAGCGGAAACCCAGTACGCCCGGGCCCTCTACGCGGCCTGCCGGCTCTCCGGGTTCGAACCACAGGTGGCGCACGAAGTAACCGACACCCGGACATCCCTCGCTCTCGCCGCCCAAGGTCTCGGGGTTGCGCCCATGACCGATCTCATGGCGGAACTGCTGCGTCCGGACGGGCTGCGCAAGCTCGAGCTGAGCGAACGCATCGAACGCCACATCGTCCTCGTCCGCCGCACGCAAACCATACAACCAGCCGCCGTCGCGGCCGTCACGGACCTATTCGCCCAGGTCGTACACGACGCACGCGCGCAGACAGAATCGGACGCTGGAGCAACGCCATAGACGACCTTATCCTGGCGCCTGTATCTGACCGATGACCACATCAACGGCCACGAACCAACGCCGGTCCTTCATCCGCATGACGAACTTCGGCTCATCCGACAGGCCGTCCAGCCGGTGGCTGACGAATCGACGCCGCCACTTGGTCATCGTCGGCGGCAACACCAGCAACTCCCGCGACAAGTCCATATTGGACTTCCCGGCTAGCGCAAGCAAAAACGATCCGCGCTCGCAATGCCAATGCTTGCGGGCTCTTCGGACGATCAATTCCATGAGCTGGACCGCAAGTTGCGCGCCCACAACACGTCATCATGGTCGCGCACGTTCATCGCTGCGCGACGGTTGACCAGCCTTGGAGGCTTCCGCAACACGCTGCAACCAGGCGGCGGCTGACCTGCTCTTCGGAGAGTCCGACGGTGTTCATGAGGTCGAAGATCTCACGTGGGTCGAACAGGATGTTCCAGAGAAATGTACCCTCGTCGCCCGGGTCCGGGATGCCGAGTTCAGCCGCTGCCTCGGTAATCGGGCGTTCGAGAGCCTCCGCCTGGACCGTCAGGTAGCGTGCTCCGGAGCGGAGCCTGGCGAGATAGCCCTCGTCGGAGCGGGTGTGCACCATCGCGCGGCCGTGTTTGACGACCAGGCGGACCCATTCGGCGCTGACGTCGGCGAGCAGCGCCACGCCTTGGCTTTCGGCCTTCTGGCTGAACTTGAGCAGGCGAAGTCCGACGTCGTACCGGTACTCGGCGAGGATCTCGTCGACTGAGCTGAAGTGGCGGTAAGCCGTGGCCGTGGCGACCTCAGCGCGCTCGGCGACGTCAGCCATCTTGACGGTGGTTCCGCGCCGGCTGACGAGGAACGCTGCCGACTTGATCAGCTTCCGCCGGTTCCGTTCCGTGTCACTGCGCACGATCGCCCCTGCTCTCGCTCTCCCGCATCGGGTTCTACTGGCTAGTCCCCTCCAGCAGCAAGGCGGTGCGCCCGCATGGGCGCACCGCTTCAACTGCCACGATCTTACGAGCCGCCGCCCGGTCAACACTGGATGGTCAGCGTGTCGCGCTCACTGACCGGATTTGCTCAGCTCGGCCAACCCCTCGCCAAGGCGGGCGACGCCGGTGCGGATGGCTTCTTCGCTCGCGGCGTACGACAGGCGCAGGTGGTGCTCGCCGTGAGCACCGAACTCCCCTCCCGGACGCACCGCCACGCCGAACTCGCGCAGCTTCGCAACCAGTTCCGCCGAGGGAATGTCGAGGTCGTAGCGCGGGAACTGGTAGAACGCTCCCTCCGGGCTGCTCAGGGTCAATCCCGGAATCGCGGCCAGCTCGCTGCGCATGATCTCGCCGCGGCGCCCGTAGGCGGTGCGCATCCTGGCGATGTCGTCCGCGCCGGTGTGCACGGCGACCAACGCGGCATCCTGGATGAAGGTGTTCACCGAGCCGTTGAAGGTGTTGTGGATGCGGGCGGCGGCCTGGATCAACGGCGAGGGCCCCCAGAGGTAGCCCACACGCCATCCGGTCATCGCGTAGCTCTTGGAGAACGTCTGGCAGTAAATCGTGCGCTCGCGCAGGCCATCGATCGAGATCGCCGAGGTGAAGGACTCGCCGGTGTAGTCCAGGTCGGAGTAGGCCTCGTCGGAGATGACGATCGTCGAGGTGCCCTCCAGCAGGTCGGCGAGCGCGTCGAGTTCGGCACGGCTGTGCACGATCCCGGTCGGGTTGCTCGGGTTGCAGAACACGAACAGCTTCGCGTCGGTGAGGGCGTGGGCGAGCCGGTCGAGGTCCCAGTGCAAGTCTTCTGCGAGCGGGACCGGGACGACCACTCCCCCGGCCATGCTGACCAGGTCGGCGTAGAGGGAGTAGGTCGGGTCCGGGATGACGACCTTGTCTCCGGGGTTGACGATGCCGAGAATGGACGCGGCGAGACCGGCGGTGCCGCCGTGGGTGATCAGGACGTCGGCGGCTGAGATGGGTGCTCCGGCGATGTCGTGGAGCTTCGCAGCGAGCGCTTCGCGCAGTGCCGCTTCACCGAGCAATGGCGAGTAGTGAGTCCGGCCGGCGCGCAGCGACTCGGTGGCCGCTTCGAGCACCTGCTCCGGTGTGTCGAAGTTCGGCTCGCCCATCGCGAGCGACACGAGGTCACCGGACGACTGCGGCTGCTGCTTGCGACGCGAGGCCGCGGCGATGCGGGCAACGGCATCGGCAGGAGCGAATTCGGACAGCTGCGCGGCAGCGGTGAGCGACATGCGGGTTCTCCTGGAGTCGGATTGGTTCAGGCTTGCGTCGCGGCGTCGGCGGGGGCACCCACCCCGCGGCTGATCTCGATGTCCGTCGAGGTGTCGCGCTGCCGGGTGGGAGCGACCACCATCTCCTGGAGGACGACGCGCTGAGGCAGCGTGACGGCGAGGCGGATGGCTTCCGCGACGTCCTCGGGCTGCACCATGCTGGCGCGTTCCTCTTCAGCCGGTGGTCGGGCGCGGTTGTCGAGAATGGGGGTGTCCGCCTCGCCCGGCAGCACGGTGATCGCTCGCAGGCCCTGGTTGCGGAAGGTGTTGTGCAGGAAGGTCATGAAGTTGCGGACACCGGCCTTGGCCGCCCCGTAGGCGGCGCCACCGAGCAGGTTTGGGTTGACGGCGGCCAGCGAGGACACCGTGACGATCGTTCCGGTGCTACGGCCGAGCATGCCGGGCAGCACGGCTTGGGTGAGCTGGAAGACGGCGGTGAGGTTCACCTCGAGGACCTGCCGCCACTCCTCGTGCGGCAGCCACTGCGGGTTGAGCACCGATGAGGAGCTTCCCGCGTTGTTGACCAGGACGTCGACGGGCCCGAGCTCGGTGCGCACGCGATCGAGGACACGGGTCACGTCGTCGGCGTCGGTGATGTCGGCGCGCATCGCGTGCGCAATGCCCCCGTCGGCTCGGATCGAGTCCTCGACGCTGTCGAGCGCCTCTTGTCGCCGTCCGATCAGCACGACGGTGGCGCCGTCCCGGGCGAGCAGCTGAGCGGTCTTGAGACCCATGCCGCTACCGGCCCCGGTGATGAGTGCGATCTTGCCGGCCAACGTCGTCACGTTCCTACCTCCGCAAGGCAATGATACGAGAATACTATCTCAAATGCGAATACTTTCTCAACTACTGCTGCGCGAGTGCCCCGGGAATCCGAGCGCGCCAAACGCCTCGGCAACCGCATTCTCGAGGGCCCGCAACTCGCGTTCGCGCTGCGCGGCCCGCTCGACAGCGCTGCTCCGCTCGATCCAGCGGAAACGCAGCTCTCGCCCGGGCCCGGCCTGACCGAGCAACGGCAGGCACGACCGTGCGGCAACACCGACGATCGGATACCCGGCGGTGAGGGTCCGGTACCTGCCGAGCACGATGAGTTCGTCCGCGTGCGGGATCTCCAGCGCCCCGATGGGCACCCCGTGGGACACGATCTCGGTGTCATCGCCCGGGTGACGGACCGGGCCGTCGAGCCGCAGGCCGACGTGGTTCGACCGCCCGGTGACGACGTAGGTCGACTCCGCGATCAACTCGCGGATCCCGGGGATCGCACACGTCCCACTGGTCTCCACGACGTCGATCTCCCAAGGACCTTCCGCGAACCGCGCGACGGGTACAGGGAGCCGGAACAACGCCCCACCCAGGGATGCGCGCCGGAAGCCGCGGAACTCCGTTTCGACCAGGAGGCCAGCGCCCGGGGTGAGGACCTGGCTGAATCCCATCCGCGCGTCTGGGGCCGCGCTGCTGAGGAAGGTCTCCGCAGCGATCGCGCCGTTGATGGCCAGGTAGGTCCGGAGGCCGAGTTGCACATCGCTGACTCGAATCTCCAGGCCCGCGGGGACGACGATCGGCGACCAGCTGTCGACGAGCGAGCCGCCCACCGTGACCCGGGCTGGAGCTCCGGTCACGGCGATCAGGATCTCGCGTTCGGGGATGAGCGTCAGGTCTCCCCCGAGGTTCTCCAGGAGCGTGGCGTGGCGGGGGTTGCCGGCGAGCAGGTTCGCCACTGCGGCGGAGTGCTGGTCGGCTGCACCGCCAGTGGGCACACCGAGCCGCTCGCTGTCGCGGCGACCGAGGTCCTGGAAGGTGGTGAGCCATCCGGTTCCGGTGATTTCGACAGACACCTTCGTCACGGCCGCACCCCCACGGGCAGCAGGAAACTGCCATCCAGCCCCTCCGCTTCTTCCCTCGTGGCAGGCACGAAGCGAACGAGATCGCCAGGGCAGAACGAGATCGGTTCCGGGCGGGAGATGTCGACGATCGTGTGCGGCGTGCGGCCCACCACGCGCCAGCCGGTCGGGCCGGGGAATGGCTGGATGATGGCGTTGCTTCCGGCGATCATGATCGAGCCGGGCACGACGTCGGTGCGCGGTTCGGCGTGCCGGCGCACGGGCTGCGGTAGGCGGAGTCCGTCCATCATCGGGGCCATCGCCGCGCCCAGCAGCGAGATCGTGAAGGTCGTTACCGCGATCGCATCGACCACGTCCACGGGGGCCATGCCGACTTCGTCGGCGACAGAGGCCAGATCGGGCCCGTTATCTTCGTCGAAGACAACGGGGACCGCGAACTCACGAACAGCGACTGGTTCCACCGCGGTGGTGGCCGGTGGGAGTTCCGCGAGAAGCCGAGACGCGTAGGCGACGTGCTCGAGCGCGGTTTCCAGCGGGTCGAACTCGATGAGCAGCGACTCGAGGCCGGACACGGCGTCGAGCACGCCGTGTGGTCGACGGGCCAGAAATCGGTCGCGGAATGCGACGATCTCGCTCCGGCGAACTGCCTGGTCGGGATGGGGGATGCGCACCATCACCGCCGAGTCTCCGAACGGTTCGACGGTGATGGTGGCCGGGTGTTCAGTGGTCATGAGATCGCTCGGGCGCTCAGCTGGCGAGCGCCGCCTCCGCCTTCTCTGCCAGGACGTCCTGCAGGCCGGTGGGGCGAATACCCGCTCGCTCGAGGGCTGCGCGCAGCGCGGTGCCGTTCTCGAGCACGGTGGGGTGATCGCCGTGCAGGAGCAGCACGTCGGCATCGTGGCCCAGCGGCACCACGTTGCCGTCGACCGAGGGCACGGTTCCCTCTTGCACGACCTGCACGGCGCGCTGGCCGATGAGCTCGGGATCGTGGATCAGACCACCTTCGTGCGAACGCGGGACAGGCATCCCGTCATCGCCGTAGCCGCGGTCGGCGAGGAACACGTACCCCACCTGGAGATCGCGCTTGCGGGCTTCCTCGGCGAGCAGACCGCGTTGGCAGATGACGATGTAGCTCGGGTCGTAGGCGGCAACGGCGTCGGTGATCGCGCGGGCGTGCTTGGCGTCGGTCTGCGCGATCGAGCCCATACGACCGTGGGGTGCCACGTGGCTGATGGTGCCGCCGTGCACTCGCGCGAAGGCGTCGAGCGCACCGATCTGGTAGAGCACGTCGGTGCGGATCTCCTCTTCCGAGGCCTCGATGAGCCGACGGCCGAACCCGACGAGATCCGGGTAGCCCGGGTGCGCGCCGAGTTCGATGCCGCGGGCGACGCATTCGGCCACGGTCCGGTCCATCACGCGCGGGTCGCCGGCGTGGAATCCGCAGGCAATGTTCGACGAGGTCACGAGTCCGAGCAGGGCACCGTCGTCACCGATCGTGTAGTTGCCGAAGCTTTCGCCGAGGTCGGCGACGACGGCCACCGAGTTGATTGCCATGTTGTCTCCCGGATTTCGTTTCAGTTCAGCTGGAAGCCAGCGGTTGACCCTTGGTCTCGCGCACGAAGCCGAGGGCGGCCAAGGTGATCACGGCCGTGGCGATCGAGGCGAAGGCCGGGATCAGTTTGGACCCGGTCGCTTCGATGAGCGTGGTCATCACGAGTGGGGCGCTGCCGCCGAAGATGATCGTCGAGACGCTGAACCCGATGCTGTAGGCGGAGTATCGCACGGTGGTTGGGAACATCTCGGCCAATACGGTGTGCACGACCGCGGCGTGCCCGGAGAAGGCGATCGCCAGCACGATCGTGCCCAGACAGGCGAGGCCGAATTCGCCGGTGGTGATGAGCAGGAACATCGGGTAGGAGACCACTGCCGTCGCGACCGCGGAGATTGCGAGCACCGGTTTGCGGCCGATGCGGTCCGACAGCTTGGCCATCAGCGGGATGCAGACCACGATCGCGATCAAGCTGAACGCGGTGACTGTGAGCGCCTGCAACATCGAGAAGTTGTACTCGCCGAGTGAAGTCTTGAGGTAGGTCGGCATGTACACGAACAGCAGGTAATAGCCCGGCCCGTTGACCGCGGGAAGGAAGATCGTGAGCGCGATCGCCTTCAGGTGCCGCTTGGAGGTGAACGCTTCCTTGAGCGGGTTGCGCACGACGGTGTTCCGCTCGCGCAGCGCCACGAAGTGCGGCGTCTCCTCCAACCGGCGGCGGATGTAGAAGCCGATGTAGCCCAAGGGCACGGCGAGCAGGAACGGGATCCGCCAGGCCCACGACGTCATGGTGTCGTCGCCGAGCGTGGTGATCAGGACGGCGGAGAAGGCACTGCCGAACATCAGCGCGACGAACGAGCCGACGGCGATGAAGCTCATCGCGAAGTTGCGCCGGCGGTCCTCGGCGTACTCGCCGACGAACGACATGGCACCGGCGACCTCGCCACCGGCCGAGAAGCCCTGCAGCACCCGCAGCAGGAGCAGCAGCACGGGCGCGGCGATGCCGATGACCTCGGCCGAGGGGATGAGGCCGATCGCGGCGGTCGCGGCAGAGATCAGCACCAGCAGTGTGGCCAGCAGGGACTTGCGGCCGATCTTGTCCCCAAGGTAACCGCAGATGATGCTACCGAAGGGGCGGGCCACGAAGCTGACCAGGAAACCGACGTTGGTGAGGAAGAGCTCTCCTGCATCGGCGCTGCCCATGATGTTGACCGCGAGGTAGGTCACGAGCAGGCCGTAGATGCCGTAGTCGTACCACTCGACGAAGGAACCGATCGCACCCGCGACGGTAGCTCTGCGGACGACTCTGCGGTCCGCGGCGACGGCGTCGACCGAGGTCGCGTCAAGCCGATCTGACGTTGTCATGAGTTCACTTTCGGTATCGCGGACTCCGGGAACGGTGCCCTGGTAATCGTGCGCTGAAGGTGGTCGCGATCGGCAGGTGTCCCCATGTCACGGGGTGTTCCGCCGCCCTTCGGGATCCTCGTGGGTTGACGAGGTGGAATGCGATTCAACTCGCAGTTGAGAATATGTTCACACTTTGGGACGGTCAACCCCGAGAGGTTTCCTCGTCGTTAATCTTGCGCGCCGAGCAGCATCTTCCCTGCGTAAATGGCCGTCCCGTCGGCGCCACACGAGCCGCTGCAGAACCTCAGCCTTGTCTTGCATCGCAGTTGGGGGCACACTGACCTTCACTAAAACGCGAATAGTTTCGCATTTCTTGCGGAACCTCATTCCGAGGGGACACCGATGACCCAGGACAACGTGCGCGCGAACTCCGGCTGGGAACGCGTCGACGAGGGCGTGCTCGAACAGTTCCGCAAGCACTCCGTCGCCAACCTCGGCGACGCCCTCGACCGGCTCAACATCGCCGACGGCGGCATCGCACCGATCTGGGCCGGCGCCAAGGCCGTCGGTACCGCGCTGCCGGTGCTCACCGTGGCCGGCGACAACAAGGCCGTCATCGACGCGCTCGAGCACATCCGCCCCGGCGACATCCTCGTGATCAACGCCTTCGGCCACGACGGTCGCGCGATCATCGGAGACAACCTCGCCCAACGCTTCGCCGTGTTCGGGGCCGTCGGCGCCATCGTCGACGGCTACGTGCGCGACGGCGCGATCATCGAGAAACTCGGTGTTCCCGTCTTCGCACGCGGCTTGACCCCTGCGGGACCGTTCAAGAACGGGCCCGGCACGATCGGCGAACCCGTCGCCATCGGAGGCGTGGTGGTCAACCCTGGCGACATCGTCGCCGCCGACGACGACGGCGTCATCGTCATCCCTCCGCACCGCGCCGAAGAGGCCCTGGCCGGTGTCGAGGCCATCGTCGCCCGCGAGGCCAGTCTGGACGCCGAGGTCGAAGCGCTGCGGAGTCAGATCGCCTGATGCGAAACCACGACAGACCGCGGCTCCGAGTCGCCGTCACCGCGCCAGTGTCCGCAGCGAACTGCGCCCGGATCGTGGAGCTCGAACCACGCATCGAACTCGTCGTCGACCACTCGCTGCTCCCCCCGATGCGCTGGCCCGCCGATTTCTCCGGCGACCCCACTTGGCGTCGAACGCCCGAACAGCAACGCGCCTTTGACACCGCCATCAACTCCGCCGACGCGCTCTACGGCATCCCCGACCTCGACCCGGTAGCCATGGCGCGAGCAGTCCGCTCCAACCCACGGCTGGGCTGGGTGCACACGATGGCCGCCGGCGGCGGCAGCCAGGTCAAAGCGGCCGGGCTCAGTTCCGCGGAGCTCAACCGCGTCATGTTCACCACCTCAGCCGGCGTGCACGGCCAGCCGCTCGCCGAGTTCGCTGTCTTCGGCGTGCTCGCGGGAGCCAAACACCTACCCCGTCTGCACCGCCAGCAGCGCAACCACGAGTGGAGTGGTCGCTGGATGATGCAGCAGGTCAGCGAGCAGACCGTTCTCGTGCTCGGCCTCGGTGGCATCGGACAGGTCGTCGCGCACAAGCTCGACGCCCTGGGCGCCACGGTCATCGGCACCAGTCGCAGAGACCTCAACGTCGCCGGAGTCGCCGAGGTCGTGCACCCCGATCATCTGCTCGACCTGGCCGCGAAGGTGGACGCCGTGGTCAACACCCTTCCCGGCACCTCGGCCACCGAGCACCTGCTCGACAAGGAGTTCTTCGACGCCCTGCGGCCGGGTGCCACCGTCGTCAACGTCGGCCGCGGCTCCGTCATCGACGAGGCCGCCCTGACCGAGGCCCTCGAGTCCGGGCAGATCGGCTTCGCCGCACTCGACGTCTTCGAAACCGAGCCACTCCCTTCCGACAGCCCGCTCTGGGAGCGAGACGACGTGCTGGTGAGCCCGCATACCGCTGCGCTCAACGCCGCCGAGGAGCGGCTCATCGCTGAGCTGTTCGCCGCCAACGCCACCCGGTTCCTCGATGGGAAAAACATGCTCAACCGCGTGGACACCCTCGAGTTCTACTGATCAGGAAGACCACAATGACCTCAGCTTTCGACCTCACCGGCCGGGTCGCCCTCATCACCGGTTCCAGCCGCGGGATCGGGCTCAGCATCGCCGAAGGACTCGCCGAGGCTGGAGCCACGATCGTGCTCAACGGCCTCGATCCGACCCGACTCGAAGCCACCCGCACAGCACTCGCCCACCGATTCGGTGAGGACCGGGTCGCGGCGCGGACCTTCGACATCGTCGACGAAAACGCGGTGGCCAACGCCATCGACTCGATCGAATCGGATCTGGGCCCGATCGACGTCCTGGTGAACAACGCCGGAATCCAGCACCGCGAACCCCTCACCGAGGTCAGTCTCACCGACTGGCAACGCGTGGTCGACACCAACCTCACCGGCGCCTTCGTGGCGGGCCGCACCGTCGCCCAACGGATGCTGCCACGCGGCGCGGGCAAGATCATCAACATCTGCTCGGTGCAAACCGACCTCGCCCGCCCGACCATCGGCCCCTACACGGCGGCCAAGGGCGCGCTGCGCAACCTCACCCGGGCCATGACAGCCGAATGGGCCGGCGCGGGAATCCAGATCAACGGAATCGCGCCGGGATACATCCACACGGAGATGACGCAGAAACTCGTCGACGACGAGGCGTTCAACACCTGGATCTTGGGCCGCACCCCCGCCGGCCGCTGGGGCACGGTGGCCGACCTGCTCGGGCCCGCCGTGTGGCTGTCCTCCCACGCATCCGACTACGTCAACGGACAAGTCATCTTCGTCGACGGCGGCATGACCGTCGTCGTGTGAGAACGAGGAGAGCACGTGACAACCAGCACCACCACCACTGCCGTTGTGGCCCACCGAGCCGGTGACCTACGGGTCGACGAGATCGAGGTCCGGTCACCGGAGCCCAGCGAGGCCGTCGTCGCGGTGGCCTACGGCGGCATCTGCGGATCCGACCTGCACTACTGGCAACACGGCGCCGTGGGCGAGTCGATCCTGCGCGCACCCATGATCCTCGGCCACGAGGTCGCCGGCACCGTCCTACGAGCCGCCGCCGACGGGACGGGACCGGCCGAAGGCACCCCGGTCACCGTCCACCCGGCCACCCACCAGCACACCAGTGTCCGGTTCCCGAAAGACCGCCCGAACCTCTCCCCCGGTGTCCGCTACCTCGGCTCCGCGGCACGCTTTCCCCACACCGAGGGTGCTTTCGCCGGCCAGGTCGTGCTGCCCGCCTCGATGCTCCGCGAACTGCCGGCTGGCCTCGACCTCCGCACCGCGGCACTGGCCGAACCCGCCGGAGTGGCTTGGCACGCTGTGTCCCAGGCAGGCGATCTCGGCGGCAGGCGCGTCCTGGTGATCGGCAGCGGCCCGATCGGGGCTCTGGTCATCGCCGTGGCCAAGCGAGCCGGCGCTGCGGAGATCGTGGCAGTCGACCTGCACGACAAACCACTCGACATCGCTGCCGCCGTCGGCGCAACGCGCACTCTGAAAGCGACCGACGCCGAAGCGATCGCCGCCGTCGACGCCGACGTGGTGATCGAGTCCTCCGGCAACCACCGAGGCCTGTCCTCCGCGATCCAGGGCGCCACCCGCGGCGGCACGGTGGTCATGGTCGGTCTCCTGCCCACCGGCGACCAACCCGTCCCGGTCTCGCTCGCCATCACCCGCGAACTCCACCTGGTCGGATCGTTCCGGTTCAACGACGAGATCGACGCGGTGATCGGCGCACTCGCCGACGGTTCGCTGGCCATCGATCCCATCGTCACCCACAGCTTCCCCGTCGGTGAAGCGCTGGAGGCGTTCACCACCGCCGCCGATGCCGGGGTGTCGGCCAAAGTCCTCCTCGCCTTCCCAGGCCAGGCATGACACGACGCAACTCCACACCACCGCTGTTGATCGTGATGGGCGTGTGCGGATGCGGCAAAAGCACCGTCGGATCCCGGCTCGCCCAGCAACTCGGCGTCGGGTTCATCGACGGCGACGATCTGCACCCACCCTCCAACGTGGCGAAGATGGCCAGCGGCACACCGCTCACCGACCTCGATCGGTGGCCGTGGCTGCGCGAGGTCGGCCGCACGCTACGCGAGCACACCTCCACCGGACTCGTCGTCGCCTGCTCCGCGCTCCGGCGCAGCTACCGCGACGCCATCCGAATGCACGCACCCGGCGCAATGTTCCTTCACCTCCACGGCGACCGCGACGTCATCGAATCCCGCATGGACGCCAGGCGCTCACACTTCATGCCGTCCTCACTGCTGACGAGCCAACTCGACACGCTCGAAAGCCTCGACAAGCACGAACCGGGTATCACCATCGACATCAACGCCCCTCTGAACGTGGTCGTCCACCACGCACTCCATGCGCTGTCCGAACGAGAAAGGTCCACATGTACACCCGCACAGCAATAGCCAACATCGGAGTCATCGGACTGGCGGTGATGGGCTCGAACCTGGCGCGCAACCTGGCCTCCCGCGACGGCAACACCGTCGCCATCCACAACCGCACCTACGCCCGCACCCAACAACTCATCACTGAGCATCCCGAGGCCGGTTTCATCGCCAGCGAGACGATCGACGAGTTCGTCGCATCGCTGGCCACGCCCCGTACCGCGATCATCATGGTGCAGGCCGGCGCCGGTACGGACGCGGTAATCGACCAGCTCCTCGACCGCTTCGAGCCCGGAGACATCATCGTCGACGGAGGCAACGCGAACTTCCACGACACCATCGCCCGGGAACAACGCATCGCCCCCACGGGAATCCACTTCGTCGGTACCGGAATCTCCGGCGGCGAGGAAGGCGCACTACGCGGCCCGTCCATCATGCCTGGCGGTTCACCCGAATCCTACGAAACCCTCGGACCGATCCTCGCCTCCATCGCAGCCGTCGCCGAAGGCGAACCCTGCGTCACCCACGTCGGCACTGACGGCGCCGGGCACTTCGTCAAGATGATCCACAACGGCATCGAGTACGCCGACATGCAGCTGATCTCCGAAGCATATGACCTGCTGCGCACCGTCGGCCGCCTCCAATCCGCGGCCATCGCCGACGTCTTCACCGACTGGAACGCTAGCCCCCTCGAGTCCTACCTGATCGAGATCACCGCCGAGGTGTTGCGCCAGGTCGACGCCACCACAGGCAAGGCGTTCGTCGACATCGTCCTCGACCAAGCCGGCTCCAAGGGCACCGGCGTCTGGACCGTGCAGAACGCCCTGGACCTCGGCGTCCCCGTCGGAAGCATCGCCGAGGCCGTGTTCGCCCGCGCGGTCTCCGGCAAATCCACGCAACGCGCGGCGGTGCAACGAACCATCACCTCACGCCCCGACGTGCAGGACGCCGATTCCTCCTTCGCCGATGACGTCGCCAAGGCGCTCTACGCGTCCAAAGTGGTTGCCTACGCGCAGGGATTCGACGCCATCGTCGCCGGCGCACAACAGTTCGGCTGGCACATTCGCAAGGATCAGATCGCCAAGATCTGGCGCGGCGGCTGCATCATCCGCGCGCAGTTCCTCAACCACATCGCCCAGGCCTACGACGACAACCCCGACATCACCACCCTGCTCGAAGCCCCTTACTTCGCCAAAGCCATCGCCGACGGCGAAGCCGCCTGGCGCCGAATCGTGTCAACCGCAGCCCTCTCCGGCGTCCCGATCCCCGGATTCAGCGCCGCACTGAGCTACTACGACTCACTCGCCGCCAAGCGCCTCCCCGCAGCGCTCGTGCAAGGCCAACGCGACTTCTTCGGCGCCCACACCTACAACCGCGTCGACACGCCCGGAACCTTCCACACCCGCTGGTCCAGCGACCGAACCGAAATCAAAGAGTGAACGGCTGCGAACACCGAAAACGAAACAACCCGATCACCACCTGATGCTCCTGCCACCAGCCCAATCAGCATCGAACTCCGTCGCGCCACAAGCCGCGTCGTGCTAGCACCAAGACCACCTCACGACCGCAATCCGCCCGCAACACGCACCAGACATGTCACACACGCAGCAACAGTCACCACCGGCTGCTGTTCGTCAAGGTCGGCGCCGGCATCGGCTCCGGCGTCGTCACAGCCGAGGGCACCGTGCTGCGCGGCGCCGACGGAGCCGCCGGCGACATCAACCACCTGCGCATCGCCCACGACAGCGAGGTCGTGTGCGCCTGCGGGCACACCGGATGCCTCGGCTCGGTCGCCTCCTACCGCGCCGTGCTCCACGACCTCGACATCCCGTTCACCGAGGACCCGCTACACGGCTCCCGGCAACTGGCCGAGCTCACCGCCAGCGGCGACCCCACCACACTGCGACGAATCCGCCGCGCCGCAACGCACCTCGGCGAAGCCGCGGCCCTGCTCATCCAGGTCCACAACCCCCGCACCCTCGTCCTCGGCGGACTGCTCGCCCAGCTCAACGACGAAGTGCTCTCCGGCGTCCGAGCCGCCGTCTACGACCGCGCCGCTCCCCTGTTCACCCGCAAACTCACCATCACCACCAGCACACTCAGCGACCGAGCGGGCGTCACCGGAGCCATCACCCTCGCCTTGGAGCGAGCCTTCAACCACGACGGCCTCAACAGACCGCTCTCCGGGACGCAGTGACCGCCCTCCGCACTTTCTGCCGAAGGACGGGCGGGCACGAGGCCACTCCCCAGTGCGAGCACCACCGGGCGCTCGGTGCGATCTAGAACGTCCGCAGCGCGCCCTTAATCGGCGGACCGACGGCGTTGCGAAGAGCTGTCATTGCGCCCCGTGGAGGCCGGCGGCGTGGAATCAGATCTGGCTGGGACGACCGCCGGTCGATCCGTGCTCCTGCGAATCGCTGAAACCACGGCACCGACCACGAGGCATGCCGTGATCGCAGCGCAGACCACGACACCGACGCTTCGGCCTCCAAGCAGGAGGGGCAAGTTGTTGATGGCGAGGTAAGCGACGCAGGACAACCCCGCCAGTGACAGGACAGGGGCGATCACAACCTTCCACACTGGCCCCCGGTCGCCACGTCGGCGGAAATAGACCACGACGGCCAGACTGGTCAGAGCCATAAGGATGATCACGCCAAGGGTCCCTGCCCCGGACAGCCAGGTGTAGATCTCGGCGACCGGATCCAGGCCCAGCACGGCGAGCGAACCGAGAACCGCGACGCAGACCGCCGTGACGACGGTGGAGGAGTTCGACGGAGCGTGATGCTTGGGGTTGACACGTCCGAGGCGATCAGGGAGCAGACCACCATGCGCCAGGTTGAACTGGTAGCGGGTCACCACGTTGTGGAAGGACAACAGGCAGGCAATCATGCTGGTGAGAAGCAGCACCTGGAAAACGTGCTGGAACGCCTGCCCCACGTAGGTGTGCGAGAGGCTGAGCATGAACCCGGCGGTGTTGGCCGTTGCCTCACCGACGACTTCATCGGTGCCGACTCCGACTGCCTGCGCCCAACTGGTGACTCCGTGGAGGAGGACGATGAGAAGGATCGCGCCATAGGTGGCTCGCGGGATCGTCCTGTCCGGATCGAATGCCTCGCTGCGGAACACGGCCGTAGCTTCGAAACCCACGAAGGCGAAGAAGGCGAACATCAGTCCGAGACCGGGTGCACCGTCGAACGCCTGGGAGACGTCCAAGGGTGCAGCTGAGAGACCGGACGCGCCCCCTCGGGCGATGATGGCCACGTCGACGGTCACGATCACGAGAATCTCCAGCACGAGCAGACCGCCGAGCACCTTGGCGCTCAAATCGACATCGCGATACCCAAGAGCCCCAACCAGTGCGATTGACATCAACGACAAGATCCACCACGGCGCCGAAACGCCCGCATATCCTTCGAGCAACACGGCGGCGAAGAAGCCGAAGTACGCGTAGATCGCAACGAGCAGCGCAACGTATGAGGCCAGCGCGAGAGTAGCCGCCGCAGCACCCGCTAAGCGCCCTAGCCCTGCTTGGATGTAGGTATAGAAGGCACCTGCATCGCGCACGTTGCGGCCCATCTGCGTGAACCCAACTGCGAATAAGCAGAGGATCACGCCTGCTCCGACAATGTAGAGTGGCGAGACCGGGTTTTCACTGGCCGCAAAGATGGTGGGGAGAACCACCGACGCAGCGCCCAGCGGCGCAACGGCGGCGACGACCATGAAGATGATCGAGGCGGTCCGGAGTGCGCGTGGTAGATGTGGGTGCTGACCGAGCGGATTGGTCCGTGCATTCGGTGATTCGCCTGGCATCGACATCTGCTTCTCTTTCCTGGTTCGCGATGACGGCAGTTCGTCGCGCGGGTCTGGAAACCTTGAGGGCAGGTTCAGAGGTCATAACAGTTGATGTCGGTCGATGCGGGTAAGTCAGTCTGGTTCTTCAGTTGTTCATGGCCGGCTCGAGACATTTGCTAGGAGAAAGCGAGCGCTCAGATCAACCCCGACTGAAGTGACGCTGGTTCGTCCAGGGTTACTGGAGCGTGTTCGAAACGCGGAACTTGGTCAAAGGCCCAGATCGCGACCAATGAGCTCTTTCATGATCTCGTTCGAACCGGCCCAGATCTTCGTGACGCGAGCGTCACGCCAGGCCCGGGCCGCGCGGTACTCGTTCATGAAGCCGTAGCCCCCGTGCAGTTGTACGCAGTGGTCGAGCACTTCGGACTGGGTTTGCGATGACCACCATTTCGCCTTGGCTGCCTCGATGGCCGTCAGCTCGCCCCTGCTGTGCGCAAGAACGCACTTGTCGACGTAAGCCTCGGCTACCTCGATCTGGGTAAACAGTTCGGCGAGCAGGAACTTGTTGTGCTGGAACGCGCCGATGTTCTGCCCGAACGCCCTGCGCTCCTTGGCGTACTGAAGCGTCTCGATCAGGATCTGCTTCGCATGGGAGACATTGGCGACGGCTGCTCCGAGCCGCTCCTGCGGCAGGTTCTGCATCATGTGGATGAAGCCCTTGTCGACCTCGCCGACCACCTCCGCATCGGTGACTCGTACTTCTTCGAAGAACAGCTCGGCCGTGTCGGATTCGTCCTGTCCCACCTTGTCGAGCTTGCGGCCTCGAGAGCATCCCTCCTTGCTCATCTCGATGGCGAAGAGGGTGATTCCACGAGCTCCCTTCTCCGGGGAGGTCCGAGCCGCCAGAAGCACCAGGTCTGCGGAGTAACCGTTGGTGATGAAGGTTTTAGATCCATTGATGACCCACCCATCACCGTCGCGCGTCGCCGTCGTCTTCAGCGCGGCGAGGTCGGATCCGCCGCCGGGTTCGGTCATTCCGATCGCGCAAAGAATCTCGCCTGAGGCGATTCCCGGCAACCAGCGCTTCTTCTGCTCATCGCTGGTGAGCGTGACCATGTACGGCGCCACGGTGTCAGCGTGGATCCCCCAACAGCTGACCAAGGCTGCGTTGACCTTCGCGAGCTCCTCGCCGACGACAGCGTTGAACCGGTAGTCCCGGGCCTCGCCGCCACCGTGCTCCTCCGGAATTTCCAATCCGAGCAGCCCCTGCTCCCCCGCTGCTAACCAGACTTCCCGGGAAATGGAACGATTCTCGGCGTACGTCTCGAGATTGGGGACCACCGATCGCTTGAGAAACTCGCGCACGGACTCCCGAAAGTCCTCGTGATCGTCGTTGTAGATGTCACGCCGCATGCGTTGTGCCTTTCGCGCTTGAAATTGCTCTTGGCCGCGGATGCTGACCTCCGACGGCGCGTTCGTCGTCTTTGCCACCTGGCCGCGGTACCTCCCGCCCAGGCCTACAACTGCATCGGGTGAATCGTTCACGTGAAGGCAGATCCGGGAGCCAGCCTGTGACCGGTCATGTGAGGATCGATGCGTCGCCGGCACGTCACCCGATTCTCGGGCTCATTCGAGCTGCGCGAGAACCTCTTCTGCCACACGATGACCAGAACGGACGGCCCCGTCCATGTAGCCGTTCCACACGTCCGAGGTCTCCGCACCTGCCCAGTGAAGTCGTCCAATGGGTTCGGCGAGTGCGGCACCGTACTGCGTCCACACGCCCGCACCCAAACGACCCCCGTAGCAGCCCCGCGTGTACTCCTCGTCCATCCAGTTCTGCTCGAGGTAGTCGAAGGGAAACGCAGCGTCGGACCCGAAGAGCTTCACCAAACTCCTCGCCACAACCGCACGACGCTCCTCGAGGCTCATGCGCACGGCTCTGCGGGCATGGGCGCCTTCGAAGAAGGCGACGAGCACACCGCAAGACCCATCCGGCGGGGAGGTGTCCAGGGTGACACTGACTTCATCGTCCAGGTTGAAAGCCAACCCACTCAGCCCCGCCTTCCGCCAGAAGGCGGTCTCATAGGCGACCTGCACTTTGATCACCGACCCCATCGGCATCTGTTGAGTGAGAGCGTCTCTGGATCCGGGTATCGCGGGTTCGTAGGTGAGTCGACCGGCCAGCGTCGGTGGCATCGCAACAATCACACGTTGCGCGGAGAACTGACCGCCATCGAAATGGACCCGGACCTCGTTCCCCACTTGTGAGATCTTCCGGACCGGACAGCTGAGGCGGACGGCGTCGGCGAGCCTGGCGGCCAGGCGTTCGGAGATCTGGTGGGCGCCGCCACGGACGCACATCTCCTGAGCGCCACCGGTGGTCCCCGTGAGCGTGCTCAGCATACCGCCCGATTTGATGTAGAACAGGAAGTGCAACAGCGACATCTCCGACGCCTCCGCCGAGAAAAGCGCGGGAACCTGCGTGGCCCAGAATTCCAGGGCTTCGGCGTTCTCGGTGTTGGCGCGCAGCCATTCGTCGAGGGTCCTGCGGTCCAACGCCTCCGCCTCCGGCGACAGCCAGGGAGATGACAGCGAGATCCTCTCGGCCAATGACTCCGCCGCCACCTGCAAGCGAACGACCTCGGAAGCCGCGTCCTCCGAAAGGCCGAGCTCCCGCCCGGTGTGCCGCGTCAGGACGCCCCGGTGGAGTGTGACGGCCGCGCCCTCGTCGTGCGTCCGATAGGTCTCCAGACCGAGATCTGTGACCAGCTTCAGCACCTCGGTCTGGGTCGGGCCGATCCACTGACCGCCCATGTCGACCGGAGTTCCATTGGAAAGTCGGCCACCGAAATTTCGTCCGGCCACGCGATCACGGGCCTCCAGTACCGTCACACCACGTCCCGCCGCATGCAGCGCCGTTGCCGCTGTCAGGCCCGCAAGTCCGGCTCCCACGATGATGACATCACGATCCGTCACCTTGCTCTCCCAAAAAATCGGTCGGTCGTCCGACTGACGGTAGTGCCACGTAACCTGTCCAGCAAGAGTTGGGCAGGGGAAGTTCTCGAACGAGGGGGGCCACGATGGCCTACGTCAAGGCAGCGGAACGTGAGGAACAGATCGTCGAGGCCGCGAGTCGAGTCCTTAGCCGAGAGGGCGTGCCGGGAACGACCCTCCGCGCAGTCGCTGCAGAGGCCGGCGTCCCGCTGGGCACCCTGCACTACGTCTTCCCGAGCAAGGACCAACTACTTCGCTCTGTCATCGCCGCCGTCATCCGCGACATCTCAGATGCCATGCGCGCCGAGGTCGAGCTCGATAAGGGGATGGAGCACGCCCTACGTCATGCCTGCACCAGCTTCTGGAACAAGCTGGTCGAAAGCGACATCAACCTCCAGGTCATGCAGTACGAGCTGACCACCTACTCCCTGCGGGCAGAGGGTCCGGGCGGGTTGGCCCAACTGCAGTACGAGCGCTACACCTCGCTCGTCACCGAGTTCTGCGAGCAGGCAGCACTGACCGCAGGGGAACGCTGCGAGATCGGTTTCGACACCCTCGGCCGGCTGACCGTAGCCGCAGTCGACGGCCTGATCCTGCAGTACGTCGCGAACCCTGACCATGACCGCGCGATGCACGACCTCAACTGTTCAATAGACATGATCACCAAGCTCGCCGACCCACAACCCTCCCCTGCTCGGCAATCATCGAGCCGCCGGGCCGCCCAGCGCTGAAAAGCGCACCGCGTCATCCTTCCCGCTGGTCCGCACACACGTGCACATGGTTGGTACTCGGAAGTGCGGTACTCCCGAGTGCCAACCGTCAGTCGTCCTCGCGTCGCCGAGTTGACGGTCCGCGTCAGTCCACCGGCCAAATCCTGGGCAATTCCAGAGCACTCGCGCGAGGGCACCAAGAACCATAGCCGGGCAGTCACTTCGCCGCGGACTTTGCAGCCGCGCGGCCCGCAACTTCCCTCGGAAAGTTCATGGTGGGTCCGAGGTCATGGTCGGCCTCGCCGGGTCTACGGCGACCGGCTCATAGTGCGGTTCGTGGTGATTGCCGTTCTTGGGAGTGTCGAAGACCTCGCACGTGCGGACGTCCACTGTGTCCTGATCGACCTTTCCTCTACCTCCCAGGACCGTCTCAAGTGCGTGGACCCAGTGCTGGTAGTAGGACCACGATGCGCCGGCGTCGTCGGCCGAGTCCTCCCACTTCCTGATGGATGCGATGAGTGCTTCCTGGAACTCAGGCCAGGCGTAACCACCCGCCTTGTGCGCCGCGACCACGAGAGCGAAGGCACGCAGTTCCCACGGCTCGCCGAAGGCGAGGTCGCCGGGCCGGCCGGGGAGGTCGCCGACCAGCTTTTCGAGGCTACGCCGCTGTTCTGCCGTCGACTCCGAGCGCGCCACGGGCGTCTTCACGAGATTGCCTTGACGGGAGCGACACCGATCATGGAGTCGCGGGTGACCAACGCGGCCAGCTGCTCCTCTGTCCATCCGTCGGTGCCCAGCGGACGCTGAGGCAGCACCCAATAGCGGATCTCCGAGCTGGAGTCCCAGACTCGGATCTCCTTGGTCTCCGGGATCTCGTACCCGAACTCCTCGGCCAGCACCTGTCGCGGCGCTCGGACCATGCGCGACCGGTACTGCGGCTCCTTGTACCAGTTGGGTGGCAGGCCCAGGACCGGCCACGGATAGCAGGAGCACAAGGTGCAGACGATGGCGTGGTGGACGTCGTCGGTGTCCTCGAGCACCACCATGTGCTCGCCCTGCGCCCCGCCGATGCCGAGCTCCGCGCACGCCGCTGTCGCGTCCTCGAGGAGCCGGGCCCTGAACTCCGCGTCGGTCCAGGCCTTGGCCACCACCTTCGCGCCGAGCTGCGGGCCGACTTCGTTCTCGTAAATGTCGACGTAGCGGTCGACCATCTCGGTGGTCAGCAGGCCCTGCTCGATGAGCAGAGACTCCAGGGCCTTCACCCGCGCCGCGATCTCCTCCGACGTGCGGTCAACTTCACTCAAGCTCTCGCTCCTTCACTCGCGCACCAGCTCGATGTACGGCTCCCAGACGTCGAAGGTCGAGGAGGTCCGCGGATCTGCATACTCCTCGCCCCACAGCTCGGCGCCGTCGAGCTGGATCGTGTACAGGTGCCGCGGGTCCTCGCCACGGTCGTTGCCGGCTGAGTCCGGGAACACAAACGAGCCCCGGTACGCCACCACGGTGCCCAACTTTCCGCGGACGTATCGAGCCATCCGCGTGTGTCCCAGGGGCGCGACGCCACGGACCCGGACGACATCTCCCACGTTGAAGCCGATCGGTGCGTCGGTCGGTCGCTGCGCCGGAGCACCGTGCTTCGAGGATGTCTCAACGACCTCGATCAGCTCCGGCTTCGGCTCGTGGCTCGGGAGCGGTGCGTCCGGGTTGTCCAGGAAGTACTGCGTGCGTCGGTCCAGCTCCTCGGGGTCGATGTGGCCCTTGGCGATCCCGTGATGCTCGAACGAATGGAGCCAGTGTTCGTAGTACGACGAGCTGAGATAGGCCGCCGGGTCCATGAGCTCGATGCCGTGCCGGAATGAGTCCAGGCCGAACCAGCCTCCAATCATGCAGGACAGCTGCATCGCGAAGACCGCCCGCTCCCAGTCATCGAAGAACGGCGGTTCCTCCGGGGTCGGGTCGATCCGCCCGAAGCCATCGGCTCCGCCTAGGTCGAACACTCCGTTCATGCGTCACCCTCCGATCGGTTTGGCCGTGGGAAGCCACCCACTTCTGCTTCGAAGGCGCGGGCCACGCGCAGCACGGTGGCATCCTCGAAGTTGCGCCCGACGATCATCATCCCGACCGGCAGGCCTCCGGCTATGCCTGCTGGCACCGAGCAGGCCGGGTGGCCCGTCACATCGAAGGCGGCGGTGTTGGCGAGCATCTCGGTACCTCGCGCGAGGACCTCGAGCACGCTCGCGCCCGGATCCGGAAGCGGGGTCGCGCGGATGGGAGAGGTCGGCATCACGAGCACGTCGTAATCGCGCAAGGCCGCGTCATAGGCGGCGGCAAGGGTACGTTCGAGATTCCGAGCCATGGCGTAGTAGCGGCCGTGGGCGCTGTTGCGGGCATGGCGCCCGGCGAGCATTGTCAGCTGGACGGACTCCGAGAAACCGGCGGGATCAGCCTGCCAGCGTGCACCGTAGTGGGCCATCAGCTCCGGGTCGTACCGGCCCTTCCAGCCGGAGCCGAACGTGTTGCCGTCGACGAGCTGCGAGAGCGCGCCTTCGAAGGCGATCACGCTGAACAGCGCTGGGGCGTTGCTGTGCCAGGGAACGGACACCTCCTCCGCGGCCATCCCGGCTGATCGAAGCCGTTCGATGGCAGCACGGACCGTCTCGTCGACCTCGGGCTCGGAGTTGACCTGGCCGAACCCCTCGACGACCACACCGACCCGCAGACCGGCCACCCCATCGCCGAGTCGGGCGGCGTAATCGGTCGCCTCTATCGAGGACGTCTGGCGCGGGTCGAGGCCATCGGCTCCGGCGAGCACCGTGAGCATCTGCGCGACGTCGGTGACTGTTCGCGCCGAGGGCCCGAGGTGGTCCAGGCTCAGCTCGACCGGCACCGCGCCCGTGTACGGCACGAGTCCCCATGTGGGCTTATGGCCGACCACACCGAGCCAGGCGGCTGGGATGCGGATGGAGCCGCCCTGGTCGCCCGACAGCGCCAGGTCGGCCTCGCCAGTCGCGACCAGCACACCGCTGCCGCTCGACGAGCCACCCGCCGAGCGGCTCGGATCCCACGGATTGCGCACTGGTCCGGTCTTGCTGGTGTGGGAGCCCGCTGACATGCAGAGGTCCTCGCACACCGACTTCCCGACGATCACCGCCCCAGCCGCCAGCAGCCGGGACACAACCGTCGCGTCCTCACGGGGGATGAAACCGTCAAGCATCGTCGAGCCGTCCATCAGCGGCACGCCAGCGACACTTGTGTTGTCCTTGATGACGACGCGCCGGCCGGCCAGCGGACCGTCGCTGCGCTCCTGGATCTCGGTCCTGACGAACCACGCCCCCCACGGGTTGTCGTTCTCGGAGGGACAGATCCACGTCCGGTTCGGCGGTGTCGGCGCATGCTCCGCGTAGAGAGCCTCAACGAGGTCCCATGCCGCCATCGAGTCGTCGGCCGCGACGCGGTAGTGCTCGAGGTCGGCCGGCGTAACCTCGAGACCGTAGCCTGCGGCGATCTGAGCAAGAGCCGACGCGGTGGGCCGCTCGATGGGCACGTGCACTCCTTCCCTCGTCCCGCTCGGATGTGTCGATGTTCACACGATCGCCGAGGCTGAGGAACAGACAGAACGCAGAGTTGGACGAGAAGCTTCTCGGAATCCGCAAGGTTTCGTCGTGGATCGATGCCGACCGGCTAGCAGGGCGGGGTCACAGGCCGAGATCGCGACCGATCAGCTCCTTCATGATCTCGTTCGAACCAGCCCAGATCTTGGTGACCCGAGCGTCCCGCCAGGCACGGGCCACCCGGTACTCGTTCATGAACCCGTATCCCCCGTGCAGCTGCACGCAGTGGTCAAGCACCTCCGATTGCGTCTGGGCAGCCCACCACTTGGCCTTCGCCGCATCGATGGCGGTGAGCTCACCACGCACGTGCGCCATCACGCACTTGTCGACGAACGCCTCCGCGACCTCGGTCTGGGTGACGAGCTCGGCCAGCAGGAACTTGTTGTGCTTGGAAGGATCCGACCTGCTGCCCGAACGCCTGACGCGCCTTGGTGTAGTCCAGCGTCTCAGTCAGGATCTGCTTGGCGTGCGCGACGTTGCAGATGGCTGATCCGAGCCGTTCCTGCGGGAGCCACTGCATCATGTGGATGAAGCCCTGGTCGAGGCCTAGGAGGCCCTCCTCGCCGGCCGCGAGTCACATCTCGCGCGGGAAAAGCCCGATTCGCCGCGTAGGAGTCCAGGTTGGGGATGACCGAACGCTTGAGGAATTCCCGAACAGACTGCCGGAAGTCCTCGTGGTCACTGTCGTAGATCTCGCGTCTCATGTAGGCACTGCCTTACCTTGCGTTCTTGGCTTTGCCTTGCACCGAGGGCCCGGTGGCGGAAGGAGCACCGCGCCCTTCCTGCTCAGCGGACGATCCGGACCATCTTCCGGTTGAGGAACTCCTCGATCCAGGCCCAATTCTCGGCCGAACCCGGAGCGCGTGGCGCTCCCGCAGGACTCAGCTCCCGGTCGTGAAATGTAGGAACCGAGCCCGTAGTCGGTGTCGTTGGCGACTCGAACGACCGCAATTCCGAAGTGATAGTGCACTCTCAATATAGGTGTGGAGGCGAGCAGCGGCAAGAGTCTCGCGAGGTTTGTCGGACGACCTGCGCGGTCGACGGGCCCTGGGGCACCGGCGGGACAGGGTTGAGCCGCTAACGTTCTCGAGAGCGGAGGGCGCGCACCACGGTCGCCGACGGCGTCACCGAACGCTGGGAGCAGGCGTCGAAAAGGACCAATGTGGAGCCCCCCGGCGAACCCGATCCCTCATGACTCACCACCGAGTCGATTGTCGCCGAACAGTTGCCAACGCGGGACACCCAGCTCCATACGTCCAACGCAGCCGGTTGCGCGACAGCGGGGCAATGGAAGTCGATGTTCGCTCTGAACAACCACGGTCGAGGTCGGTTCGAGATCCAACTCGGCCATCAGCGCGATGCGCGCCTCCTGCAGGTGCGGTGACAGGTCGGCGAAGCGGACGGACACAGGATAATGGTGGGCCCGCATAACCAGGGTCGGATCGAGAGAAAGCGTCCCAGAAGCAGGAGGCCACGGCCCGGATGCTTGCCGCAGCGCGCGAACTGATGTGGGACCGCGGCTACGACGCCGTGACGACAAAGGAGATCGCTGCCCGTGATGACGTCGGGGAGGCGACGCTCTTCCGCTATTTCCCGTCGAAGCTGGACCTGTTCTTGATGATCTACGGCGAGGAGTTCCAGCGGGTCATCGATGCGTGCGCCGAGCAGGAAGGCCAGAACCACGCGTCTCGATCGCCGGACGCCGAGACGTACGTCGACCGCATCCTGGCGAGCTACCGAATGTTCGCCGATCTCTACGCCAGGTCCCGGACCTGGCTTTCACATTCGTCAAGGAATCGTTCGGCGCCCACACTGACGTGGGCCAAAGCGGCCTGGCGTATGCCAATCGTTGATTCGAACTGCTCGAAGAGATCGTCGCGCAGGCTCAAGCAGCGCGGGTTCTCGCCGGCATCGACCCAGCGATCGTCGTACAGAACTGCCATGCCCTCGACGTCCACGAGGTGCTCCGCTCCCATGCGCGCGGCCTTCCGTCGGCCAAGTTGCCCGAACGACTCACGCACCGGCTGGAGGCGCTCCTGCGTCCGCTGCAGATCCTGCGCAAGGGCAAGTGGCGCGAGCAGTTGGCTTCGATCTGATCCATCCGGCCACGGGTGCACGCGATCGATGACTCGGGCTCCGCCGTTGATCGGCTTCCGGATCAACCACGGTGGCCGCCCACTCGCGCAGCCCGCCCTCCGGGATGACTGGCGGACAGCCGTCTGTTCCCCGGCTCCGCGATGTACTCGCGCAGAGTCTCGCCCTCATTTTCCTTCCACACTCGGCCACGCTTCTGCAGTTCGGGGATTGCGGTGTCAACGAATGCCTCGATGTCGTGTGGCGTGACTGCGTAGGACAGATTTGATCCCGTCAAGGTCGCCTTCGTCGATCCAACGCTCGATCTCATCGGCGACGTCGTTCTCGGCGCTGCCGAGAGAACGGGCTCGAATCCCCCGACGCCCATGTCGAGCTCTGGTGCCCCGCCGCGGTCATGTTGAAGGCATTGAGGGCGATGCGCTTGCTCACACCTGGCCTCCGAACTGTAGAGAGTTTACACTTCGATCGAAGTGTACTCTCCACGTCTTAGGATGTGGGAAACCATGCGACGGAGGCGAGTCCACATGGTCAACGCGGTGCAGAACATCTGGCGGCATGCTGACGCGATTCCCGACCACATCGCGCTGCGAGATGAACGTCGGTCGTGGAGCTATGGCGAGCTTCGGGCATGCGTCCGCAGCGCTTCGGAGGAACTCTCCGCGCGCGGGGTGACCCGGGGTGACCGCGTTCTCATTGTGCTGCCGACGAGCGCGGAGTTCGTCTTCGTGTATCACGGCGTGCTTGCCATCGGCGCCGTCGCGGTCACGGTCAACACACAGTGCGCACCGCGCGAGATCAACTACTTCCACAGCGACGCCGACTGCGTGTTGGCAGTCGGCTGTCCTGACACCCGTGACGCACTCCTTGCATCGCAGTCACCCAACAGCCGGCCCACATGGATCGTGGAACCCGACTCCCTCACGCCGTATGGGGCATTGTCAGACGACGGCGTCCCCTACGCCGACGCCGAGCAGAGTGAAGCGGCCGTCCTGCTCTATACGTCGGGAACCACGGGAAGCCCGAAGGGCGCTGTACTGACCCATGGGAACTTGCTCTCCTGTGGCGCATCTCTGTCGAAGGTCCAAGAGATCAGTCCGGGCGACCACGTGGGTACCGCGCTGCCGCTCTTCCATGTCTTCGGTCAGGCGTCCGTCATGGCCTCCGTCCAGCACGTCGGCGCAAGTCTCTCTCTCCTGCGGCGATTCGACGCCGTGCGCATGCTCGAACTCGCAGTTGCGCACCAACTGACCACGATGGCCGGCGTCCCCACCATGTGGAACGAGATGCTGCAGGCGGATACCTCAGTCACAGCCGACGATCTTCCGGATCTCCGGTACTTCCTCACCGGCGGAGCACCACTCCCCCATGCGGTGCGAAGGGAGTTCGAGTCTCGGTTCAGGGCACGCGTCATCGACGGTTACGGCTTGAGCGAGACCACCGGAGCCGCCACCTGCCAGTCCCTGGCGGAGGAGCCGAAGGAAGGCAGCGTCGGCCGCGCTGTTCCCGGCTGCCAGATCGCCATTCTCGGGCCAGATCACCAGACGCTGCCCGCTGGCGACATCGGTGAAGTCGCGGTCCAAGGTCCCAACGTTATGCGCGAGTACTGGAACCGACCCGACGCGACGGCCAGCATCCGTACCGGTCCCTGGTTCCTCACGGGTGACCTCGGCCGCATGGACGACGACGGGGACTTGTGGATCGTCGGGCGACTCAAGGAATTAATCATCCGCGGGGGCTACAACGTCTACCCCCCGGAGATCGAGGGCATCCTTTATCACCACCCAACCGTATTGGAGTGTGCGGTCATCGGCATCCCAGACGAGCGACTGGGCGAGGAGGTCGCCGCCGTCCTGGTCCGGCAGCCGGGACAAGACCTCGATGTCGCCGAGGTGCGGGCCTGGCTGGGTGAACGACTGGCCGCCTACAAGGTCCCGCGCGTGTACCACGTATGCGACGCTCTGCCGAAGGGTTCGACCGGCAAGATTCTCAAGCGCGACATCGATGTCGATGAGGTCGTCGAGCATGGCATCCGCGCACAGCACCGGACAGGCGCGCAGATGGTGTCCACTCGAGACGATAGGTTCTCCGCGACCTGAGCGGCAGTTGAGTTCGACGCCAAGTGCGGAGAAGGGGTGTGTCACAAGTAGTGGAGGCGTGAGAGCGCGACACGGTCAGCGGGTCGGCTGGCCAGGATCTCTCCGTCGATAGTCACGGTCCCCGTGATCGCACCGACCTCCACCGATCCGGTTCTCCCGTGCCGGACCATGCTGTCGAGGCCGACGTTGCGCGTCCCCTGGACCGCGATGCGAGCCCTGCGTGTGAGCATCGCGTCGCCAATGGCGAACCCAGCCTGACCCACGTAGTGCACGGAGAGTTCCGCCGTGGCAAACCCGTGGCCGCCGAAATGGGGCCATGACAGGTGCTTACGCCCGCGCGACGGAGGCGTTGTGGGCACCGCTGACCCTCAGGCCGGGAATCCGGATTCAGGACCATGGACGGCGTGGTGCCGAACCGGGCCAGCGGGACCAGAGCACGAGGTCGGCACGAAGTTCGGTGCGATTCGGCCGACATCGTGGCTCAGAGCGTGTGCAATGGCCTGGTTTGTGGTGAGCTTCGCGCGGTAACGCATGACGCGGTCGTTGTCATTGCGCTCGTGTTCCAGGCCGCGTTCCGTCTTCATCGTTCCGGCGAGCGCGAAGGTTCGACGAACCGTTTTCACCAGACCTGCCTTGCCGAGCGCATCGGAGGAGGTGATGGGGATGACACCGATATCGTAAAGCACATTCTCGCCCGCCATGGTGCCAGCGCGGACCCGTGAGGCCGACCGCCGCTGCACGGCTCCTGAGTCTAGCCCTGGTGGTCCCCGGTTACTTCCACAAACAAGATTTGCTCTTGCGTCACGACATGCGAGCCGGAGTACCCGAGGTGGGTCTCGACCGTCATTTCGACGAAGCCCGGAGCCACCGCATTCACGGTGACGCCGAACTTTCCCAGGTTCGAGTGCCAGGGTCTTGGTAAATCCCCGCAAACCCGCCTTGGCGGCGCAATAGTTCGCTTTCCCATAGTTGCCCAATGCGGACGCGCTAGACAGATTCACGATTTGGCCGAATTTCGAGGCGACCATGTGCCCTCACCGCCCTGCTCATCAGGAACGCCCCGCGCGGGGGCACCTCCATGACGTTGCCCCAGTCGGTCAGGCTGCGCCGATTCCTGGGGCAGCTCCCGTCACGATGGCCCGCGGGGCTCCCGGTGAGTTGCGACGGCATCACGAGAGGCGTTCCAGAACCATCGCCATGCCCTGACCGCCGCCGACGCACATGGTCTCGAGCCCGAACTGCTTGTCGTACCACTGCAGCGAGTTGATCAAGGTGGTGGTGATCCGTGCTCCGGTCATGCCGAACGGATGGCCGACCGCGATCGCACCACCGTTGACGTTGAGGCGGTCCTCCTCGATCCTGAGCTCGCGTGCGGAGGCGAGAACCTGTGCCGCGAATGCCTCGTTGATCTCGACCAGGTCGATGTCACCGATGCTCAGGCCGGCCAGTTCCAGGGCGCGCTGCGAAGCTTCGACCGGCCCCAGTCCCATGATCTCGGGCGAGAGCCCGCTGATGCCGGTGCTGACGATCCGAGCCAAGGGCGTGAGACCGAGTTCCCCAGCCTTGACGTCCGACATGATCACCAACGCCGCCGCACCATCGTTGAGCGGGCAGCAGTTGCCAGCGGTGACCGTCCCGTCCGGCCTGAAGACAGGATTCAGGGCCGAGACGCTGTCCAGCGTCACGCCGGCCCGCGGACCGTCGTCGGCGCTGACCACCGTGCCGACGGGAAGGTTCACCGGGGTAATCTCACGAGCCCAGAATCCGCTTGCAGCGGCCTTCTCTGCCAGATTCTGGCTCCGCACGGCGAAGGCATCCTGATCGGCGCGGCTGACTCCCTTCGTTTGTGCCACATTCTCCGCCGTCTGCCCCATGGCGATGTAGACGTCCGGCAGGTCCCCCGCCATCCTCGGATCCGACCACGTCTGCCCACCGTCCGCGAACTTCTCCGTGCGCGCCTGAGCCTCGGAGAACAGCGGGTTTTCGGTGCCGGGAGGGCCATCCGCGCCCCCATTCGTGTAGCGGCTCACCGTCTCGACGCCCCCGGAAATGAACACGTGGCCCTCGCCCGATCGAATCGCGTGCAGCGCCATCCGGGTGGTCTGCAGGCTCGCCGAGCAGTACCGGTTCACCGTCACGCCAGGCAGGTGGTCCATTCCGGCGAGGACGGCGACGGTCCGTCCGATGTTGCAGCCCGCCTCCCCGGCCGGCTGCCCCACGCCCAGCATCAGGTCCTCGACGTCTCGGCGATCCAGCTCGGGGACCTTCGCAAGAGCCGCCTCGACCATCTGTCTGGTCAGGTCGTCGGGACGCATCTCCTTCAGCGATCCCTTGCCGGCGCGGCCGATCGGCGAACGGGCGGTGGCGACGATGACGGCTTCTGGCATTTTTGTACTCCTTAGATCTCTTGGACCGGGGCGACTGCCCACGGCTCGCTCCGTTGTGCGCCACTTCCGCGGCAATGATCACTCGCGTCTCCGCCGGGTCGAGCGCTATGCGACCTCCGCGACGACGCGTGACTCCGCAGCGGCAGCTCGAACAAGAGCCGCCGCGCGCTGGTGAACCTCGCCTGGTGCCGTCAGGTACGACCTCCCCCCACAAAGACAGCATGTAGGCGATGCGGCCATCCGGACCGGAGACCGGGACGCTGAGCGAGCACAGTTCGACGTCACCATCGGGGCCATCCGGCCGGTTGTAGCCCGGAAGTGCGGAGAAGAACGCTTCGCGCAGCTCCTCCAGTGACGTGCCGGGGTCGCCGGCGTTGATCCGTGTCGCCACCGACTCGAGATGGGCTCCCTCACGGTGGCCCACGCCATGGCATAGCCCCGCTGGCGAACCAGCGCTGGCACGCGCCGGAGGGCCGCGAGCTCGTCTGCATCCGCTGCGAGCACCAGCTCGTACCCAATGAGAGCGATCGCGGTCACCTCAGTGTCCAACTACGCGGCCAGGAGCTCCGTCTGCGGGCGGGTCAGGTCGATCAGGCCGAGGTGTGCGAGCAGATCCGAATCACCCGAAGCCAACGACGACGGACTAAACGAACCGTAGCCACCAGAAAAGAACAGCAATGGTTGGCCGGGCGAACCGAAATCGAGTTCGACCACCCGACCCACGACGATGTCGTGTTCCCCACCGTCGTAGATCTGCTCGGTAACGCAGTCGATCCACACCACCGCGCCCTCCAGCACCGGATTCCCACCCGGAGAGCGGTGCCACTCGACGCCGCCGAACCTGTCGTTCTTCTGCATGGCCACGACACGACACAGCTCCCCCCTGGTCCGCACGGAGCACATTGATACAGAAACGATCACCGGTCGCCCGGAGAGCAGCCTGCGATGAGGAGATTTTGCTCGGCAGGAAAAACACCAGCGGAGGGTCGAGCGACACCGACGGGAACGAACCGACGGTCATGCCGATCGGCTCACCAGCGGCATCCAACGCTGTCACGACGACCACCCCTGTGAAGTACTGGCCCAACACCTCTCGGAAGCGTCACGCCTCGATCCGGGATCCTGTGGTCCCCGTCCGATATCTAACCCTGCTCCTCAGCCCGCATCATTCGCGTCAGTTCACTTTGTTTGAAAGCCTACTCTCATAGAGAGCATCGCGGAGGCGCCCACGCAAGTGCCCGCGGTCGGCTGGCACTGCCTCGACCTTCCCGCTGACACGCAACACACGTGCGCGCTGCCGGTGCTCGGGAGGGCAGGACTCCCGAGCACCGGCGGCCAGTCGTGCTCGCGTCGCCGAGCTGACGGTCCGCGTCAGTCCACAGCGGCGTAGCGCGCGTCTCGCCACGCGAGTGCCGCTCGAAGCCCCTCGGCCGCGACGAGTTCGGTGAACTCGGCACGCTCCGGTGTGTACGCGGAATTGAGAACTGCGGCGATGTCGTGGTTGGCCATGACAGCGTCGCGCAGTCCCATCGCCTCGTAGGCCCGGGTGATCGCACGCTTGGTGTAGCGCAGGATGGGCAGTGGCGTCAGTGCGATCTTCTCGGCGAGCTGCTCCACCGTCCTCTCAAGCTCGTCCGGAGAAACCACTCGGTTGACCAGCCCGAGCTCCAAGGCACGCTTCGCGTCGACGACGTCGCCCGTGTAGAGGAGCTCGTTGGTGGCCTTCTGCCCGAGCAGGAACGGCATCAGGAGCGTGACCGGGCCTGACCCGAAACGAATCTCGGGCTCGCCGAACTGCGCGTCGTCGCTGGCGACGAGTAAGTCGCAGGCCATCGCCAGCTCGCAGCCACCCGCCAGGCACCAGCCGGAGATCGCACCGATGACGGGCTTGCCCAAGCCCCAGACCTTCATCGTCAAACCGATGTTGTTGGCCAAGCCGGCGTGCCACTGCTCGGCGGTGGAGACGCCCATGCTGACTTCCTGGGCGATGTCGTAGCCGACGCTGAAGGCCTGCTCCCCGCCCCGCAGGACCACGGCCCTGACGGCGTCGTCGTGCTCGGCTTCGTCGAGCGCGTCCGAAAGTTCGCTCATGACCTCGACGGACAACGCGTTGAGCTTCTTCGGACGGTCGATCGTCAACCAGGCGATGGGACCACGAATTTCGCTGCGCACGAACTCTGCACTGGTCATGCTGCTCCTTCAGTTCGGGTGTTTGTGATCGGCTTGTCCCGTGGGCTCATCCCTGGCCCAGGACGGTGCGGACGCGCACCTCGTTGGCGAGGGTGTCCCGGATCGGCGAGCGCTGCTGAACAACATCGGTCAACTCCTGCAGGCCCTCCCGGGAAGTGTTCGGGGACTCGGCGTGCACCGTCACGCGAATCTCCTGCGCACCCGGACGGACCGACTTGTCGAGGCCGAGGAAACCCTGCAGGTCGAAATCGACCTCCATGTCCAGCCGCAGGGATGAGAGCTCAATGCCCCGGGCTGCGGCATTGGCGGCGAAGGTCACCGCGTAGCACCCGGCCAGGGCCTGCAGCACGTACTCCCCGGGGCTAGCAGCCGTGTCGGTGCCCAGCAAGGCGGCGGGCTCGTCGGATTCCAGCGTGTAGCGCGCAGTGCGCGCCTCGACCTGGGTTCCGGCCTGGCGGACTTCGCCAGTGGTGGCGACCTGGCGACAGCCTCGCTCCCAGTTCGTTCCCAGGGTGAAGGTGACCTCGGCCAACTCGGGCTGCCGGCGCACGGCATCGAGTGTGGCGGTCAGCGCATCGCAGTCGATGCCGTTGATGGTGTTCGCAGTCTCGGTCACGTGAATCTCCTGTCGGTGTGCGTTATCAAACCCGGTGCCAGGCACTGCAACGGGGCGGTCAGGCCTTGGTCGAGGCCGGTCCTGCTGCTCCAAGGGGCGCTTCGGTTCCCGAGTGAGCGACGAGGGTGCGGCGGAAGGTTTCGGGCGCGAGGTAAGCGCAGATGCCGGTGATCGCGCTGAGAACGACGAAGTAGGCGACGACCAGCCAGGGTCGGCCCCCGTTGAGCGCCAGCAGGCTGGTCGCGATCAGCGGGGCGAAACCACCCGAGACGACGGACCCGAACTGGTACCCCATGGACGCGCCGCTGTAGCGGACACCGGTGGAGAACATCTCGGTGAAGAACGCCGCCTGAGGACCGTACATCGCGTCGTGGAAGAGGTTCACGCCGACGACCATCCCGATGACGATGAGAAGCCCGTTACCGGTGTCGGCGAGCAGGAAGAACGGCGCCACGAACAGGGCACTGGCAACAGTGCCGAACAAGTAGAGCGGGCGTCGCCCGTACTTGTCGGACAGATGGGCCCACAGCGGAACCGAAACCAGGCCGATCGCGGACGCGATGAGCACCGACTGCAGGCCGACGTTCGAGTCAGTTCCGACAGTCCGTGCGATGTAGGCGATGCCGAAGGTGGTGTAGAGGTAGTAGACCGCGTTCTGCGACAGCCGCATGCCCGCGGTCAGCCAGATCGCACGGCGCTCGTTCTTGACGACGTCCACCAGCGGACGTTCCGAAACCGCGCTGTCGTGCTTCATCTTCGCGAACGAGTCTGGTTCGACCAGGCGAGCGCGGATGAGGAATCCGACGATGATCAGGAGACCGCTTGCCAGGAAGGGGATTCGCCAACCCCAGGCGAGGAACTCCTGTGGGCTCAAAGAAGTTTTCGCGAGGGTGAATGCACCTACCGCGAGCAGCATGCCGCCCGAAACTCCGATCTGGGTGAAGCTGCCGTAGAGCCCGCGGCGGTGGGCCGGTGCGGTCTCCACGGACATCAAGGCAGCGCCGCCCCATTCGGCGCCCACACCGAACCCTTGGACGAGACGCAGCGCGACGAGCATGAGCGGCGCCGCGAGACCGGCCTGGCCGTATGTGGGCAGGACGCCGACCAAGGCTGTGCCGACACCCATGACGATCAGCGACGTGACCAGCATGGCTTTCCGCCCGATGCGGTCTCCGACGTGGCCGCCGACGAGCGCACCGACAGGGCGAGCGAGGAATCCGACGGCGTAGGTGCCAAAAGCAGCGATGAGCCCGATCGCTGGAGAAACGTCGGGGAAGAACAGCGGGCTGAATACCAGCGCCGCAGCAGTGCCGTAGAGGAAGAAGTCGTACCACTCGATGGTGGTACCGACGAAACTGCCGATCGCCACCATTCTCACGGAGTTGGTGCGCCGCGTCATTGCTTGCGCCATGATCAAACACCGTTCTGATTCATAGGAAGGGCACGTAGATCTGCCCAAGTTTCACAATCGTGGCCTCGGAGACTGTCGTTTCGCCTCACGAGCGCGCCCGGAGCCAGGCAAGGCGGCCCGGGCACCCTGGCCCTATCCGGCGGCATTGCCGCGTGTCATGAAGTGGGCTTGAGCACTATGAAATCAAGAGCCAACCGGCGACTCAATGAGGAACTTCCAACAGCGCTGTGCATTCCTGCACAGGTCCGGAGAAGACGGTCATCCGACCTCACCCCGCAGCTTGGCGGAAACGTTGCGCGTCACTAGGTGAAGTCCGGGACACCGCTCGACGAACCCCTCCAGCAGGCCGGTAGTCGCGCGGACCCGGGCCAAGCGCACCAAGTTGCAAGGAACAAGCAGCCAGTAGCTGTGCGGCACGGCGTGGGGGAAGCCATCAACGCGCTCGAGCCCTGGGGTGATGTCCCCGATCCACGACGGCAGGAACGCCAAGCCGAGCCCCTGTTGTGCAGCAGCGATCTGCCCGGAGATCGTGTTGATTTGATATTTGGGCCGGGCGGTCGGCACTGCCCGGTAGAGGGTCTCCAGCGTCGGGCTACCGAGGGAATCATCGACGTACCAGATGAATGCGTCGTCGCTGATGTCGTCGGCCGATCGAATCGGCGAGTGGGCGCGCAAGAACGCCGGCGCGGCGTAGAGGCGCAACTCGTAATCGGCGAGCTTGACGGTGCGCACCGCCCGGGCGACGGGCCGCTCGATGGCGACTGCGAGGTCGAACTCGCGCGTGCTCAACGACGTGTGAACGTTGGCGATGATGAGCTCAAGGGACAACCCGGGGAGCGCGGCTTGGAACTCACCGAACCCGGAACCGACCAGGAAGGTGCCAAACCCGTCGGGGGTGATCAGCCGGACTGATCCGGTGAGGTGATGACTGGTCTGCAAGCAGTCCTCGCGCGCCGCCACGACTGCGGCTTCGACGGCCTCAGCATGAACGAGCAGACGGGTTCCCGCGGAGGTGAGACTCCAGCCAGAGGGGTCGCGATGGAACAGGCGCTGCTCAGCACTGCGTTCGAGCTGCGAGATGTGGCGCCCAACGGTGGCGTGGTTGAGGCCGAGGTGCTTGGCCGCCTCGGTGAGCCGGCCCCGACGTGCCACCTCCAGGAAGATGCCCAGATCGTCCGCCGAAATCATGAATGCCTCCAGACGCCTGCTCTCCCGTTCGTGCGTCTTCTGTGAACACGACCGCTCGGCTGCCGATCGGACTTCGCTTCCCGACGACGTGCGCAAGGGAGCGGCGACGATGCATGAGGGCGGAAACGTCGCTCAGGACGAACATTCCCGCTCTCATGCATCGGTATCTCGTGGGCATCGTGTCTGTGGACTCAGACTCGGCCTGAACCGGGCTCCTTCGCTCCCACGAGAATGGTGACGTTGCCGAACACGTCCTCGCCGCGGCTCATCACCGCGTGCGCCTCCGGGATGTCGGTGAACGGGAGGGTGCGGCCCACGCAGGGATCGATGTAGCGGTTGCGGACGAGCTCGTTGTAGGCGTAAGCCTGCTCGTCGTTGGTGCCGTGCGATCCCTGGAGCCGCTTCTGCCGGGTCCAGTGGTAGCGGAGGTCGACCATCGCATCGAATCCAGTCGTACCCGCGCAGATCACGACCATGCCACCGGGTTGGCAGAGGAAGATGCTCGTGGGGATGGTTGCGCTGCCGGGATGTTCGAAGACGATCGCCGGATCCTCACGGGCGCCGGCGATCTCCCACACCTTCTTGCCGAACGCGCGGGCGCCGGCCGACCACTCCTTCTGCCCAGCTGCGTCGTCAACCAGTGGAGGCACGCCCCAGTGGCTGAACTCGCGGCGGTTGATGTAGCCGATCGCGCCGTACTTCATCGCGTAGGCACCGCGCTCATCGTCGGAAACGACCGCAACAGCGCGCCCACCGGCGGCCTTGACCAGCTGGCACGCCTGCGTTCCGAGCCCACCGGAGCCGCCCCAGACCAATACCAGGTCGCCTTCGTTCAGCGTGTTTCCCGCCCAACCGTGGAGCATTCGGTACGCGGTCGTGCCCACGAGCGTGGGGGCTGCGGCCTCTTCCCACGACAGGTGCTCCGCCTTGGGCATGACCTGGTGGGCTTGCACGCGGGCGAACTGCCCGAAGGCACCATAGTTGGTGTCGTAGCCCCAGATCTTCGCGCTCGGCGCGATCATCGGGTCCTTGCCCCGCGCGATCCAGGGATCGTCGGCGTCCCAGACACCTGGGTGAATGACCACTTCCTGGCCGATCTCGACGCCGCTGACGTCATCGCCGACGGCGTAGACGATGCCCGACGCATCCGAGCCCCCGACGTGGAAGTCCTCCGGTTCGCCCCGCTTCTGCCGGATGGCGACCTGGTCGACCGGATACCCGCGGGCGGCCCAGACGTTGTTGTAGTTGACCCCGGCCGCCATGACCGCGATCAGAACTTCGTCCGGGCCGATGGGCGGGGTGTCGATCAGTTCGGGCTGGAATGCCTCGGCCGGGTCGCCGTAGCGGCTCTGCCGCACGACCTGGGCGTGCATCTTGGCCGGTACGACACCGACCGGTGGCACCTCGCCGATCGGTGTCGGCTCAGCGCCGGGAGTGACAACGCTGCGACGGTCGTCATTGGCCATCGGATTCTCCTTGTCTTGACTCCGTGATGTCCCTCGGACGGGATGTCGTTGCGAATCGCGTGGTACTTCTGGGTCGCCGCTGCCTGCGGTGGAATCGGGTAACGGTCTCCACGGCAGGCACCCCCACCGGGCCATCCCGGCTTCAGACGGTGGTGGCGCGTTGCACCGGTTCACGACCGATCAGCAGTCGCTGGACCCCGGTCACGCCGTCGGCGATCGGATGAGGTGTGGACATGGGATCGCTCCTCTCTCCTCAGCCCAGTCGACTCACGCGTTGCCAACTCGGGCCGTTTCGGCAGACATTCGGTCAGTACTCCGGTAGAACCGACCAGGGATCGAGATCCGGCGCAGGCTCCGGCGCGTTGAGCGCATCGCTCCACAGCGGCTCTCCCTCGGCATCGACACCGAGGTACGCGCTGTCCGTGGACCACGCGGGTGATCGGTCCTTGTCGACCAGCGCCGCTCGCACGCCCTCGATGAAGTCGAGGCTGTGCGTCACGTGGTGGGCGGCTCGCAGTTCAGCCGTCAGGCAGGCGATGAGCTTGCGCTCCCGCCCTCGTGTGAGCAGGTCAAAGGTGAGATCGAGGCTCTGCGGCGACATCCGGTCCAGGATCTGCAGGTGATCGCTGGCCCACGTGGTGTCCGCAGCCCGCAGCCTGCAGCGGATCTGCTCCACGCTGGTGGCACCGAAGATCTGGTCGATCGCTGGTCGATGTTCGGACAGCACGGCTGGCGTGGTCGGTGTGGTGCAGATGTTCCTGAGGACCTCATCGACGCTGTGCTGACCGCGAGAACGCAGCAGCTCGGGTAGCTCACCGATCGCGCTGGATGCGCAGTAGTGGGTCGCCAGCCCGGCCGCGAGGGCGTCGGCTGCGTCGAGGCGCTCGCCGGTCAGCCCGAGGTAGGTACCGATCGCGCCTGGCAGCCGCGGCAGGAAGTAGCTAGCACCGACGTCCGGGAAGAAACCGATCCCGGTCTCGGGCATCGCCAGGGTCGCGGACTCGGTCACGACGCGGAACGGCCCGTGCACGGACAAGCCCAAGCCACCGCCCAAGCAGATCCCGTCGATCAAGGAGATGACGGGATGCGGATAGTCGGCGAGCAGCGCGTTGACCCGGTACTCGGTGGCGAAGAATCGCTCGCTCACCTCGTGTCGGCCTTCAAGGGTGTTCTGCCGGATCGCCCGGATGTCGCCACCGGCGCAGAAGGCGCGCTCGTCGGAACTTTCGATGATCACCGTGCTCAGCGGCTGGGGTAGCCAGTCGAGCAGTGCGCGCTCGATGGCAGCGACCATCTCCAGCGTCAGCGCGTTCAGCGACTTCGGCTGGTCCAGGACGATGCGACCGAGGGTCCCGTCGCGCTCGATCCGCACGCCCTCCGCCCGGACTTCCGCGCGCTGCTGGTCAGGCATGGGTCGGCATGGCGAAGTCGGTGGTCACCTGGGCATCGCTGGGCCAGCGGGTGGTGGCGGTCTTGTTGCGGGTGTAGAAGCGCACGCCTTCGGGGCCGTGGACGTGGTGGTCACCGAACAGCGATCGCTTCCAGCCGCCGAACGAGTGGAATGCCATCGGTACCGGAATCGGCACGTTCACCCCGACCATGCCGGCCTTGACCTTGGCCAGGTAGGTGCGTGCGGTGTTGCCGTCGCGGGTGAAGATCGCGGTCCCGTTGCCGTACTCGTGCTCGTTGACGAGGGTGAGGGCTTCGGCGAACGAACCGGCCCGCGCGATCGCCAGCACGGGACCGAAGATCTCCTCACGGTAGATCTTCATGCTCGCGGTGACGTGATCGAACAGCGAACCGCCCAGGAAGAACCCATCGCCGGCACCGTTAACCTGCTGCTTGCGGCCATCTACGACCAGCTCGGCACCTTCCTCGACGCCAATGTCGAGATAGCCCGCGACCTTGTCCCGGTGTGCTGCGGTGACCAGCGGGCCCATCTCCACATCGGCTGTCATGCCGGGGCCGATCTTCAGCTCTCCGAGCGCCTTGACCAGGCGCTCCCTGAGGCGCTGCGCCGTCTCCTCCCCCACCGGGACCGCGACCGAGATCGCCATGCATCGCTCGCCGGCCGACCCGTACGCGGCCCCCATCAGGGCAGACACCGCCTGGTCGAGATCGGCATCTGGCATGACGACCATGTGGTTCTTGGCACCGCCGAGGGCCTGCACGCGCTTGCCGTTGGCGACCGCGGTCGTGTGGATGTACTCCGCGATCGGGGTGGAACCGACGAAGCTGACCGCCTCAACCCGGGGGTCGACGAGAAGCGCGTCCACCGCGACCTTGTCACCGTGGACGACGTTGAACACGCCGTCCGGCAGACCCGCTTCCTTGAGCAGCTTGGCCAACTCGACGCTGAGCGTCGGGTCCTTTTCAGACGGCTTCATCACGAAGGTGTTCCCGCACGCCAGGGCGACCGGGAACATCCACATCGGCACCATCGCCGGGAAGTTGAACGGCGAGATCCCGGTGACCACACCCAACGGCTGGCGGAACGTCACAGCATCGACAGCCCGGCCCACGTTCTCGGAGAACTCCCCCTTGAGCAGCTGCGGGATGCCGCAGGCGAACTCGACGACCTCGAGCCCGCGGGTCACCTCGCCCTGGGCATCGTTGAAGACCTTGCCGTGCTCGGCGGTGATGATCTCGGCGAGCCGGTCGCGGTGGGTCTCCACGAGGTCGCGGAAGCGGAACAGCACTCGAGCCCGCACGTGCGGCGGGGTGTTGGACCAGGCGGGGAAAGCCTCGGCGGCCGCGGTGACCGCGGCCGTGACGTCCTCCGGGGTCGCGAAGGCCACGCGACCGGTCAGGGCACCCGTCGCGGGGTTGTGGACCTCGCCGCGGGAGGCGACCGAACCGGCGGTGCTCTCACCTCCGATCCAGTGGTCGATATCGGTCGCGGTGATGTTGGCCGTACCAGTGCTGTTCATAGTCATCCATCCACTTACCGGTAGATCTGGGAATAGAGGTGCGCGATCTCCTCCGCGGAGGGCACGCGCGGATTGTTGGCCGGAGACCCCGAGGCGAGCGCTTGTTCGGACATGGTCGGGATGAGGCGTTCCCACTGCGCCTCGTCGATGCCGTAGTCGTGCGGCGTCGGAACCTCCAGGTCGGCGCACAACCGGCAGATTCCCTCGACCAGAGCGTCCGCAGCGACCTCGTCCCCGTCGCCGGCCGTGGCGCACCCGAAGGCGCGGGCGCAGTCGGCGTAGCGGGAGAGCGCCGAGCCGGCCGAGAACCTCGTCACCGCGGGGAACAGCATCGCGTTGGACAACCCGTGCGCCACGTGGAAGTGGGCGCCGATCGGGCGGCTCATGCCGTGCACGAGGGCCACGCTGGAGTTGGAGAAGGCGATCCCGGCCTGGGTCGAGGCGAGCATCATCGCCGCACGTGCCTCGTGGTCGGCCCCGTCGGCCACCGCCCGGCGCAGGAAGCGCCCGATCGTCGAGATCGCAGTCAGGCACAACGAGTCCGAGAGCCGGTTGGCCTTCTTGCTCACGTAGGCCTCGACGGCGTGGGTCAACGCGTCGATGCCGGTGTGCGCGGTCAGGCGCGGCGGCATCGACAACGTCAGCTCGTAGTCCACGATCGCAGCGACGGGCAGGAACGAACGCCCCGAGCACAGCATCTTCTCGTCGGAGGCGCTGTCGGTGATGATCGTGAACTGGGTGGCCTCCGAACCGCTGCCCGCAGTGGTCGGAACGGCCACGACGGGAAGGGCCGGCCCGGTGTTCTGCGCAGGCGCCTTGTAGTCGCTCATCTCGCCGCCCTGAACCGACAGCAGCGCGAGCGCCTTGGCGGTGTCCATCGGACTGCCACCACCCAGTCCCACGACCGCATCGCAGTCCCCGGACTTGATCGCCTCCAGCCCCTGGGCCAGCGAATCAGTGGTCGGATCGGGGACCGTGTCGGCGAACAGGGCCGGGCTGAGGCCGACTCGGCGCAGCGAGGTGATGACCCGATCGGCCAGGCCGATCCCCACGGCGAATCCGTCGGTAACGACGAGGGGCCTGCTCGCGCCCAACGAGGTCATGACGTCGCCGAGTTGCTGCAAGGCCCCGCCGCCGACGCGGATGTCGCGCGGCTGCGCGAAGTGGCAGATCGCATCGGGAGTAACGCTGCTCATCGACCAGTCCCCTATCGATTCGAGTAGTGGGCGTCGCGCTTGTCGAGGAAGGCGGCCATGCCCTCGCTCTTGCCCGAGGTGGCGAACGCGGCGTGGAACATGCGCCGCTCGAATCGCAGTCCCTCGGCCAACCCGGTCTCGAAGGCCCGACCGACGCTCTCCTTGGCCATGAGCACCGCCGGCCGCGAGAACCCGGCGATCGTCGTCGCGGCTGCGACGGCCTCCTCGATCAGCGAGTCGACCGGCACCACTCGCGCCACGAGCCCCATCCGCTCGGCTTCCGAGGCGTCGATCATCCGCCCGGTCAAGACCATGTCCATGGCTTTGGACTTGCCCACCGAACGAGCCAACCGCTGGGTGCCGCCCGCTCCCGGCAGGATCCCGATGGTGATCTCCGGCTGGCCGAACTTGGCGGTGTCGGACGCGATGATGAAGTCGCACATCATCGCCAGTTCCGCGCCCCCGCCAAGCGCGTAGCCGCTGACCGCGGCGATGACCGGTTTGCGCATCCTCGCCACCCGTTCCCACGAGGCGGTGATGAAGTCCTCGAGGTAGACGTCGACGAAGCCCTTCGGCTGCATCTCCTTGATGTCCGCCCCCGCAGCGAACGCCTTCGCGCTGCCGGTCAGGACCGCAGCGCCCACCTCGTCGTCGGCTTCGATCGCGTCGAGCACAGCGGTCAGCTCGCGGGTGAGCTGGTCGCACAGGGCGTTGAGCGCCTTCGGGCGGTCGAGCGTGACCAGCGCGACCGCGCCACGTTTTTCCGCCCGGACTAGCTCGCAGTCCTCCGCGACGGCGACTGGATCTGGGGTGCTGCTCACGGGCAAACCTCTCTGTCAATCCGGCAACGCCCCACCGGTAAGCACGTGCCTCGTTCACACCTCGCGAAGGCGTGCGACGGCATCGCGCGGCCGGTGGGTTCGACCAGGTCACGGCGCTCAGGCCGGTGCATCCGGCCGATCGCCTTTCCTGGGCCGACTCAGACGTTAGGACTGGCCAGTAATCCCCGTCATGAGAGAAATCGAGAAGTTTCTGCTGCTACTCTCTCGTTTTGTTCGAGCCCGGCACCGGGCGACGAATGAGAGACTGGCCGCCCATCCCCACAACCAGCCGACGCTGTCGGAGACCAACCAGCAGGCGGCGCCACCGGCCCACGAGAAGCGATCATGACCGTCGAGGAACACAACACCCCGGACCGATCCGCCTACGCCGCGCGCCGCCGCGCAGTGCTGCAGGAGGTCCACGCCCGACGCCATGAGCTGGCCAACGGCCTCGTCGAGGAGTACCGCACGGCCATCGCCGAGTACCGCGAGCTCCCGGAGTCCGTCCTCATCCGCGACGTCGCCGAAGCCGCCGTGCACAACATCGAGTACCTGGTCGAGACCTTCCAGAACGGCTTCGACGTCTCCGAGCACGACGTCGAGTGGATTCGGCGCTCGGCCGCCCGCCGCGTCCACCAGCACGTCAGCTTGCCGTCCCTGCTGCGGACCTATCGCTTGTGGGGAATCCACCTCTGGCGCACGATCGTCGACGCCGCCGGCCAGGACGACGTCGGCAAGGAGCTCGCGATCGAAGCCGCCGGCGCGATGATGGGCTACCTCGACAGCATCTCGTTCAGCCTCACCCAGGCCTACGTCCAGGAATCCACGAGCGCGGCGATCGACAGCCAAGCCCTGCGCACCGATGTGCTGGAAACCCTGCTGACCGGCGAACCGGTCAGCGAGCGAGCCCGTCGGCAAACCGCGGTGCTCACGATGACCCTGCGGGGACCCGTCGTGGTCGTCGTCCTGCAGATCCCGGATCGCGACGACCCGATCACCGGCCTGCAATCCGCCATCCGCGCGGTCCGCAACCGGCTGTCACCGCTGAGCGGCACCTGCCTGGTCGGCGCACGCGATACCGAGGTCGTCGGCATCTGCGCCCTCGACCAGCGCGACGACGAGCAACAGATCGAGGAGGCGTGCCACGAGATCGCTTCCTCGGTCCGCGTCTGGACCGTGGGCCTGGGGAGGATCGCCGAAGGCATCGCAGGAGTCCAGCGCTCCTACGGTGAAGCCCGCGAGGCTGCCGACCTCGGCTTCTCCACCCGTCAGCCGGGACGGGCCATCCTGTTCGCCGACGTCCTGCTCGACCAGATCCTGCGTGCGAGCCACCACACCGACGCCCTGCTCGAGGAAACGGTCAGGCCGCTGGCCGACTACGACCGGCGGAAGAACGCCGAGCTCCTGCCGACGTTGCGCGCCTACGTCAACGCCAACTTCAACCTGACCAAGGCCGCTGCAGAGCTCACCGTCAACCCCAACACCGTGGTCTACCGGCTCCGCCGCATCCACGCCCTGACCCGCCGCGATCCCTCGACCACCGACGGCCTGCTCCTGCTCGCGCTCGGGCTGCGGCTGTTCGACTCCGCACCACCGGTGTGAGCACCACGCTCTCGTACGTTCCGAGAACCCGGCGCTGAGAACTTCTCGATTCATCGCATGACGCGGCTTACGCGGCGGTTCTAACGTTTCGTCACACGTTCAGCCCGCAGCCCCGTGCAAGCCCGCTGATCTCCCGGCCCGAACTGAGCCGATGGCGCGCAGAACCATCGGCGGCCGAAGGACACCCGCGGGGCCGCGCAGCACCCACAACGACTCAAAGGAGAGTCCTGATGGGCGAAACACCTAGCCAGCGCCAGCCTCAGACGACGCGGCCGGCTCGTCCGCTGCTCCTCGTCCTCAGCGGCGTGTTGATCCTCGTTCCCGTCGTCCTGGGATTGGCCGTACCGCTCTACCAGCGGACCAGCCCCACGCTGATCGGCATCCCCTTCTTCTACTGGTTCCAGATGGCGATGGCGATTCTGGCCGCACTGGCGACCAGCGTGGTTTTCCGCCTGTTGTTCACCGGCGAGGATGACGGGGAGGCCAAGCAATGAGCTTCAACTCCGTCACCTTCGCGGTTTTCCTCGCGTTACTGGTCCTGATCACCGGAATGGGGTTCATCGCCAGCCGATGGCGCAAGGCCGCAGATGCGAACAACCTCGACGAATGGGCCCTGGGCGGACGCACGTTCGGCCCCTTCATCACCTGGTTCCTGCTCGGCGGCGACCTCTACAGCGCCTACACCCTCATCGCGGTGCCCGCCGCGCTGTACAGCATGGGCGCCTTCGGCTTCTACTCCGTGCCCAACGCCATCGTGCTCTACGCCCTGGGCTTCCTCTTCCTGCCGAAACTGGTGTCGCTGGCGCACCAGAAGGGCTATGTGACGCTCACCGACTTCGTCAACGACCGGTTCGGGTCGAAGTCGCTGAGCCTCGCGATCACGCTGACCGGCTTGCTGGCAACGCTGCCGTACCTCGCGCTGCAGCTGGTCGGCCTCGAGGTCATCTTCGGCTCACTCGGCATCGGCGGTGCGGCGGCCAGCAACTGGCTGATGCGCGATCTCCCACTGCTGATCGCCTTCGGCGTGCTAGCGGCCTACACCTACTCCTCCGGTTTGCGGGCGCCGGCCCTCATCGCGTTCGTCAAGGACGGTCTGACCTACCTCGTCGTCATCGTCGCGGTGATCTACATCCCGATCAAGCTCGGCGGTTTCGACGACATCTTCGACCGCGCCTCGCAGGCCCTGGAAGCCAAATCCACCACTCCGTCGACGGCCGACCCCGCGGTCGCGGTGAACCCGAACGTCTACATGACACTCGCGCTCGGGTCCGGACTGGCCTTCTTCCTCTACCCGCACGCGATCACCGGGGTGTTCGCCTCGCGGGGCGCCAAGACCGTCCGGCGCAACATGTCGGTCCTGCCGATCTACACGGTGCTGCTCGGCTTCGTCGGAATGCTCGGACTCATGGCCCTCGCCGTCGGGATCAAGCCGCAAGGCGGCAACCCGCAGTACGTCGTACCGCAGCTGCTGTCGCAGTTGTTCCCCTCCTGGTTCGTCGGCATCGCCTTCGCCGCGATCGCCATGAGCGCACTCGTGCCGGCCGCCATCATGGCCATCGCCGCCGGCAACCTGGTCAGCCGCAACATCTACCGACAGTTCGCCCGAGGCCCGGTCACCACCAAGTCCGAAACACTGGTATCCAAGATCGTCTCCGTGCTGGTCAAGGTCGGGGCACTGGTCTTCGTGGTCACCCTCGACACGAAGTTCGCCCTCAACTTCCAGCTGTTGGGCGGTATCTGGATCCTGCAGACGCTCCCGACGGTCCTCTTCGGGCTGTTCACCAAGCGCTTCGCCGATCGGCGTGCCTTGCTCACCGGTTTGCTGATCTCGATCGCCTACGGAACCTGGGCCGCCTACGAGGTCAAAACCGCTGCGGGTGCGCCGTTCGGCGGCTCGACAGCGACACCCTTCTTCCTCTCCAGCCCGATCTACATCGCGATCTCGGCCCTGCTGATCAACCTCGTCATCGTCGTCGGCGGCAGCCTGGCCGCCCAGCTCATCGCACCGGCTGTGCAGAACACCTCCGAGGACGACCAGACCACCGCACCGCCCACGACCAACGTCGTCGGTTTGCGCGACTGAGCACTCCCACGCGACCAGACAGGACAGGAGCAGTAACCCATGACACCAGGCATCCGAGTGTCGGACAAGGCAACAACCCGCATCCTGACCATCGACAACCCCGGCAAGCGCAACGCGTTCACCGGAACCATGGCGACGACACTGCTGAAGGAGCTCGACCGCGCCGAAGCCGATCCCGAGGTTCGGGCGATCGTGGTGACCGGATCTGAAGGATGCTTCTCCTCCGGCCACGACTTGCAAGAAGTCCTGGCCAATCCGGAGACCGCCGGTGACCCCGTCGCCAATGCCGCCTTCGCACGGCCCTCAGAGATCCTGACCCCGGTCATCGGCGCGATCGACGGCCCCGCCTACGCGGCCGGGTTCATCCTCGCCCTCAACTGCGACCTGCGCGTCGCCTCCCCCAACGCGCGGTTCTGCGGGGTCGGTGCGGCCATCGGACTCGTTCCGGTCGGCGGGCAGCTCAGCCGATTGCTGGACCTCGTCGGCTACCCCGTGGCGTACCGCTGGCTCGCGACGGCGGCGCCGTTCAGCGCAACCGAGGCCGAGCGCCACGGGTTCGTCACCGAGATCCACGACGGTGATGACGCGCTCGAGGGCGCCCTAGGCCTGGCCGAGGCAATCACCTCGGTCTCACCTTCGGTCGTTGCGGCTGTCAAAGCCGGCCTCCTGCACACCCTTCGCCACGGCAGCGACGCCGGTCGGGCAGCCGAGCCGCACTTGGCCGCGCTGATCCGATCCCTTCCGGATGGCGACGAGGGCGTCAATTCCTTCCTGGAACGCCGACCCCCCACCTACCCCGATCGCCCCGCGGAACTCCACGACCAGATTGCCGAGGTACTCGCGTGACCGCCCACGAACCGAACCCCCGCTTGCGCGAGGACACGATCCGCGACCTCGCCATCCGGTACGGCATCCCGGCCAATCCCGTCACCTTCGTCGACACACCTGAGGCGGCCGCCGAAGTCGCGATGGCGGCCGGGTGCCCGGTCGCGGTGAAGCTCGTCGCCGACGGCGTCGTCCACAAGAGCAAGGCCGGTGGCGTCCTGCTCGGACTCTCCCCCGAAAGCGTCTCCACCGCCGTGGAGACGATGTTCGCCGAACAGCGCGCCCGCGGGGTCGAAGTTCGCGGCGCAACTGTGGAGCCGATGATCGCCCCAGGGCCCGAAGTCGTCGTCGGGGCACTCCACGAACCTGGCTTCGGCCCGATCGTCATGGTCGGCTCCGGTGGCGTCGACGTGGAGGTTCTGGGCGACGTCGCCTTCGCCCAGGCGCCCCTCTCCCTCGACGCAACCCTGCGCCTGATCGACCGCACGCGAATCGGGGCGATCCTGCGCCGCAGGTTCCCCGCCGGACGTGACCAGCTCGCGGATCTCCTGGTTCGCGTCGCCGGGGCTGACGGCCTGCTGCTGTCCGAACCGGTCGACCAAATCGACCTCAACCCGGTGGTGGTGGGGCCCGACTCGATCGTCGCCGTTGACGCCCGCGCCGTGGCGCGTGGCCAGGACGTGGCGGTCAACGTCGCCCTCCCGGACCCCGAGCAGCTCCACGAACAGCTCAGACCTGCGATCTATCCCCGTTCGATCGCGGTTCTCGGTGCCTCGGCGGACCCGACCAAGATGGGGCACCGCGCCGTCCGCACCGCAGTCGACCAGGGCTTCGACGGTTCGCTGCACCCGGTCAGCAGGTCCTCCACCGAGATCCTCGGTCATCCCGCAGTGCGCACGATCGCCGAGCTCCCGGAGAACATCGACCGGGCCGTGGTCGCCCTGCCTGCGGGCGCAGTCCCGCAAGCCTTGCGTGACCTCGCCACCCGCGGCACCAAGACGGCACACGTTCTGACGGCCGACACCACCGATCTCGCCGATGCCGTGTCCGGCAGCACCATGCGAGTGCTCGGCCCCAACTGCATCGGCCACTACACACCGCACTCGAACCTGACGATGATCGGGCATGATGCCTCCTCCTCGGAGAAGGGTTCCATCGCGGTGGTTTCCCAGTCCGGGACCTATGCGGGAGATGTGGTGCGCCGCGGCAACGAGCTCGGGCTCCGCTTCAGCTTCGCCAGCTCCGTGGGCAACTGCGACGACGTGTCCCCCTCGGAGCTGCTGGCGTTCTGCGAGGCCGACCCCAACACCAAGATCGCCGCGTTCTACCTCGAAACCGACAGCGATGCACGACGCTTCTTCGGCTTGGCATCGAAGATGACCACCCCGGTAGTGCTGTTCAAGGGCGGCCGGAGTGCTGCCGGTGGCGCGGCTGCCGCATCACACACAGGCGCTTTGGCGAGCGATCCTCAGCTGCTGCGCGATGCTGCGGCCGAAGCCGGCGTGGTCCTGGTCAACAGCCTGGACGAGTTGCTCGACACGCTGCTGGTGGCCCAGCACGCCGGCGATCTCAGCGGCAACGGCCTCGGGTTGGTCGGCACCGGTGGCGGCGTCGCCGTCGTCGGCACGGACACCGCCTACGAGCACGGCCTCGTCGTGCCGCAGTTCTCCGAACAGACAGCGCGAGCCCTGGCACCCTACGACGCGCCCGGCAGCAGCTTGAACAACCCGATCGACATCCCGACCTGGTCGATGTTCGACGACAACGGCAGCTTCATGGGGGCACTGGTGGAGGCGGTCGCCGCCGACCCCTCGATCGATTGCGTCTGCGCCTACACCGACATGGGCACGGTCTACGACATGAAGGATCCGGACGAGGCAGCGCAAATCCTCACGGCCATGACCAAGGACATCGCCACCGCCGACCGCGGTGAGGTTCCCGTGGTCCTCGTCATGCGCAGCAGCTACAGCGCCGAGCAGGACGAGGTCGCCCGCGCGCTGCGCCACGAGGCGCTGGCACAAGGTGTTCCGATGCTGGAGTCCGTGGATCGTGCGATCGCCGCGTTCGGCCGGGTCCGCGCGCTCAACCTGGGCCGCAAGAACACACCGGAGAGCTGAGAGGTGAGGGCCCTGCCTGCGTTGCCCACCTTGGACGATCAGCGTCGCAGCGTGGTTGCGCTCGGCCTGATCGCCTTGGCCACGTTGCTTTCGATGAGCGTCTGGTTCTCGGCGTCGTTCGTCGTGCCGCAGCTGCGGCAGCTGTGGCACCTCACCAGCGGCCAGAGCTCGCTGCTGACGATCGCGGTGCAACTGGGCTTCGTGGTCGGGGCCCTCGCCCTCGCGGCGAGCGGCCTCGCCGATGCCATCCCAGGCCGCCGACTGATGTGCGTGGGCGCGCTGGGGGCCGCTGCGATCAACCTCGGCCTGCTGTGGGCTCCGGGCTTCGCCTCAGCGTTGCTGCTGCGCACGCTCACCGGAGCCTTCCTCGCCGCTGTGTACCCACCAGCGCTCAAGGAAGTGTCGTCGTGGTTCCAGCGCGGGCGCGGCACCGCGCTCGGGGTCATGATCGGGGCACTCACACTGGGATCGGCGGCACCACAGCTGGTCAAAGCCACCGGAGGTCTCGGATGGCAGCTCGTGATCGCGGCGACTTCCGCCCTGACGGCCCTCGGAGGGGTGACCACGCTGCTCATTCGCGGCACAGGACCTTTCCCCTTCCCGAAGTCGACCTTCAGCCTCAGCTCCGCGCTGCGTGCCAGCCGCGACCGACGAGTCGTGCTCGCCAACCTCGGATACGCCGGCCACATGTGGGAGCTGTACGCCATGTGGGCTTGGGTCGGGACCTTCCTCGCGAGCCTCGACGGGTTCTCCGCCCCCTCCACCGGCGCCCAGAACGCCGCGTTGGCGGCCTTCGCCTGCATCGGCGTCGGCGCCATCGGCTGCCTCGTCGGCGGCCGCATCAGCGATCGCATCGGCCGAGCTCGATCCGCGCTCATCAGCCTCGTGTGCTCCGGCGGAGCCGCAGTCGTGCTCGCGTTCGTCCACACGCTCCCGTTGCCGCTGGTCTTGGCCGTGACCGCGTTCTGGGGTTTCTGGGTGATCGCCGATTCGGCGCAGTTCTCCGCGCTGGTCACCGAGAACGCCGACCAGCGCTACGTCGGCAGCGCCGTGTCCTTTCAACTCGCCATCGGCTACATGACAACCGCTGCGACCATCTACCTGGTTCCCATCCTCGCCGAGGGCGTCTCCTGGACCGCAGCCCTGCTCGTCCTCGCCGTCGGTCCCGCCGTCGGCATCGGAGCCCTCCTCACCTACCTCCGCTCGCAGTAACCAGGCCATCACGGCTCCTCGGCTGGAGCGGACCCCTGCAACGAGACCGACGTTCACCATCCGGAGGATGAGATCGTGACCGAAGACGGTCGTCCGACACTGATGCGCGCATGGCAGGTCACCCAACTGGGCGAACCCTCCCAAGTCCTGGCCGCGACCGAGATTCCCGAGCCCGAACCAGGCCCGGGTCAAATCCGGGTGAGCGTGGCGGCGGCAGCGTGCAATTTTGCTGATGTGCTGCTATGCAGGGGCGAATACCAGGTGAAACCCGATCTTCCCTTCACGCCGGGCGTCGAGCTGTGCGGCGTGGTCGACCAGGTGGGCACGGGTGTCCCATCGGAGCTGCTTCACGGCCGCGTGGTCGGGCAACCGACCCTTCCCCACGGCGGTTTCGCCGAAAGCGCCTTGCTGGAAGCGCATTCGGCGTTCACCGTTCCCGACAACCTCGACGACGTCAGGGCCGCCGCTCTGCACTTGACCTACCTGACTCCGTGGCTCGGCCTGCACCACCGCGCCCGGCTCCAACCCGGCGAGGTACTGGTCGTCACCGGGGCCGCCGGCGGCGTCGGCACCGCCACCATCCAACTCGGACTGGCCGCTGGTGCGCAGGTCATCGGCATCGTGTCCGATGCGCGCAAGGCGGAAGCGGCACGCGAGCTGGGTGCCACCCATGTGATCGACCGAAGCGAGACGGACGCGATCAGCGCGGTCAAGGAGCTCACCGACGGACGCGGTGCCGACGTGGTCTTCGAGTCCGTGGGTGGCGAGGCCTACCGCCAAGCGACGAAGTACGTGGCCTTCGAGGGGCGAATCCTGCTGGTCGGCTTCGCCAGCGGCACGATCCCGCAACAACGCCTCGACCACGTCTTCGTCAAGAACTACAGCCTGCTCGGCTTGCACTGGGCGCCTTACCTCAACCGACACCCCGAGCTGGTCCGAAACGCCCAAGAGGAACTCTTCGACCTAGCCTCGGCGAACCAGATCGCTCCGCTGGTGCGGACCGCGCACATGGACGAGTTGCCGCACGCACTCGAGGAGCTGGGCGATCGCCGGGTTCTGGGAAAGACCGTTCTGACCTATCGGCCTGCGAGCGCTCAGCACTGAGCCGTTGGCGGAAGGAATCGCCTTCTCGGTGGGTCTCATTCGCGCTGCCGCCGCCTGACCGCTCTCCGCGATCGGCGTTTCGCCGGTTGGTCTTTTCCCGTTCTCGGGTCGGCCGCGGCCAGGGACAGATCCTGTTCGGCCCTGCGCTGATCCTCGAGGTACCAGGTTCGTCGCGTTCCCACATCAGTCGAGCAAGCCCTGGCTTGGTTTTCGGATCGGCGAGATGAGCATCTGCGTGAGGGCGGCGTTCCGAGCGACTGCTGCCTCAGGCTTTGGCGGCACCCCCTGCGCGCACGCGACAGTCGAAGCCCGCGCGTCGCCGTGGGACGCGCGGGCTCTCCGACCAGCGGAGCAAGCACTCATGCCTGCGAATCGCGGACCTGCACTCGGGGACGTCCCGCCTCGGCTCGATCCTCGTCGTGGAGGTCGGCGTTGAGGTCCACGCCCTTCGTCTCCCTGATGGAAACGGCAACAACGATGGTCACGACGGCCAAGGCCACCACGTACGTGTAGTAGGCCCACAAGCGGTCGGTGCCGGAGAACCACGTGTAGAGGTACGGGGCGGTGCCGCCGAAGACAGCCGCCGCCGCGGAAGTCATCAGGCCCACGGTGCGGGCGCGAGCTGCGGTCGGGGCGAGCTCGGCCATGAGCGCCGGGTACAGGCCGACGATCAACGCCCAAGCGGTGAGCCCGAGCCCCTGGGCGACGAACAGCGTCCACGGCTGATCGGTCAGCATTCGTTGAATCGGCACGACCAGGGCGATCACCACGACGCCGAAGGCGATGACCATCGGACGTCGACCGACCCGGTCCGACAACCGACCGAAGCCGACGATCGCGAACAGCGCCACGAACTGGGCCAGCAAGCTCGCCGTGTACGCCCCGCTCGGAGACATGCCCTCGATGCTGATCGCGTTGACCGGGGCGAAGGTGACCCACGTGTAGTAGACGACGTTCGTCGCCGAGGACAGCAAGAACATGGCGAGGCAGGCACGCCAGAGCCTCCGCCGGTCGACACCCCGCCCGGCGTGATGACTCGGCTGCTGCTCAGCGACCGCTTGCTGCTCTTCGAAGACCTGCGACTCCCCGGCCGACCGCCGCATCACGAGCACGTACACGGCCAGCACCGCGCCGACCCCGAACCCGAGACGCCAGCCCCATTCGCCCATCGCGGCATCACCGAGGACGTTGGCGAGAACGGCCGCGGTGGCGGTCGCACCCATGACACCGATCATGACGCTCACGTAGACGGCACTGGTCCACAGTCCGCGGCGCTCGGGCGGCGCGATCTCCGCGACGTAGGTGTAGGAGATCCCCGCTTCACCGCCGTGCGCGAGCCCCTGAATGATCCGCAGCAGCAGGAGCAGGAGCGAGGCCCACACCCCGATCTGGTCGTAACTGGGGATCAGCGCCATGGCCAGGGTGGAGAACGACAGGGTCAGCATGGTGACGAGCAACGTGACGCGGCGGCCCACTCGATCGCCCAGCCGTCCGAAGAGGAAGCCGCCGAGGGGCCGAGCGACAAATCCTCCCGCGAAGACCGCCAGCGTCGACAGCAACGCCGACTGGGGGTCCGTCTTGCTGAAGAAGGTGGCGGCCAAGTAGGTCGACAGCACGCCGTACAAGGTCCAGTCGAACCACTCGAGCATGTTGCCCATCGCGGCTGCCCGGAGCGAGCGGCGGCGATCCGCGGTTGGTGGCGCTCCGGAATCCGAGCGGTTGTTCCAGGTACTCACAGGCCTAACTCCATTCCTCGCGACTTCCTTGTCGCAGTGCAGGCAAAAGTGCTTGAGCCGGCACGGGTGAAAACCAGAGGCAACGGCCCACGGGTCAGTCCGCGCTCGAGGCAGCGGGGCCCGACAGCCGGTCCGAATGCAGGCTCGTCAATGAATGAAAGTGCACTTTGTTTCGAGTGGACTCTCATTAGAGCACAAAGCGGATGCCCCAACAAGGACCGACCGAGACCCCGCACCGGCGGACGCGACACCTCCACCAAGCCGGATCCAGGTGCCACCCACCGCGCGCTCGGACCGAGCCTGGGGTTGCGTCAGCGGTCGACACTTGCTTGACTGCACTTCGAACGGAGCGCGCTTTCATTTTCGTGGTCGGCATGGCCTTCCTCGATGGGGTCCCGCTGATCTCCCGCCGACCCGGCCGCTGCGGGCTCCGCCACCTGACCTCGAAAAGCCCACTGCCCCTGGGCACGCGCAGACCCTCGTCACGAATTGGAGTCACTCATGGGCGATCGGATTCACCTCGCCTGCGGGGTGCACCCTGGTGCCACCGAGAACGAGCCCGCCGCCACATGTCGTGTTCCGGCGTGAGCCCGGCAGGGATGGCGCGTTCCGCGGAAGCGCCCGGGTCGCAGCGGGCCATGATCGCAGGAGTGCAGGTCATGGCCCTGGCAGTGTGGTTCTCGATGTCGGCGGTCGTCCCCAGCTTGCGACAGGAATGGGGAATCGACACCACCGCAGCTGTGTGGCTCACGGGCACAGTGCAAATCGGATTCGTCGTCGGCGCCCTCGGATCAACGCTGCTCAACCTCGCCGACAGGTTCCGCCCGCACCGACTGCTCGGCACCAGCGCGGCCGCAGCAGCCGCCTGCACCCTCGCCCTCGCCGTCGCGGTCGAAGGTATGACCGGCGCGATCCCGCTGCGGTTTCTGACCGGCGTCTTCCTGGCAGGCGTCTATCCGGTCGGGATGAAGCTCATGGCCTCCTGGGCCGAACCCGCCGGACGCGCCCACGCCCTGGGTCTTCTCGTTGGCGCGCTCACGCTCGGGTCGACGCTCCCCCAGCTGATCGCCGGGTTCGGCTCACCGCCTTGGCAACTGGTTCTGCTGGTCGCGTCCGGCCTGGGCTTCGCGGGGGCAGCCCTTGCGTTCGGCTTGGTCCGGCCCGGCCCCCGGCTGGCTTCGTCCCAGGAAGCCCTGCAACCCCGCTACGCACTGCGGATGCTCGCCCAACGAGGCCCGCTGCTGGCGAACCTCGGCTACTTCGGTCACATGTGGGAGCTCTACGCCCTCTGGACCTGGATGCCGACCTTCCTGCTCGCTTCGCCGGCCGCTTCGAACCTGCCGGTGACCGTCGGTGTCCTGGCTTTCCTCACGATGGGAGGCGCGGGAGCCCTCGGATGCATCATCGGCGGCCGAGCCGCGGACCGCTTCGGCCGTTCCCGGACCGCGGTTGCCGTGCTGACGATCAGCGGCCTGTGCTGCGTGGCCTCCCCCTGGATCACCACCGCTCCCGCAGTAGCGGTGATCATCGTCTGCACGATCTGGGGAGCCAGCGTGATCGCTGACTCCGGCATCTTCTCCACCGCGTTGAGCGAGACCGCCGATCCACGCTACGTCGGGACGGCGCTGACCGCCCAGACCGCAGTCGGGTTCGCGCTGACCGTCGTCAGCATCCAAATCGTCCCGATCGTCGCGCAGGCGGTCGGATGGCGTTGGGCGTTCCTCGTCCTCGCCGTCGGCCCCCTCGTCGGGGCGACTGCGATGTGGCTCTTCGGCAGGGTCGAGCAAGAACGACGCGAAGAGACCGCACCACATGCCGTTCCCCGCGCTGGAGACGAATTCTGAGCTGCAGTCGTGGAGCACTACCCCCACCGCGCACTGCGAAACGGAGAGACATGACTACTTCGTCCACGATCGAGACCGACTACCTGGTGGTCGGAGCCGGTGCCTCTGGCATGGCCTTCGTCGACACCCTGCTCGAGCACTCCGATGCCGACGTCGTCATGGTCGACCGCCGTCACCTGCCCGGCGGTCATTGGCACGACGCGTATCCGTTCGTCCGACTGCACCAGGCCGCTGCGTGCTACGGGGTCTCGTCGACACAGCTCGGTGAGGACCGCGTGGATGAGTCGGGGCACAACACCGGGATGTACGAGCTGTCGTCAGCTCAGGAGATCTGCCACTACTTCTCCGAGGTGCTGAACCGAGTGCTGCTCCCGTCGGGCCGGGTTCGCTTCCTCGGGATGACGGAGTTCCACGAGAACGAGCCCGGGGACTACCGGCTCGTGTCACTGCTCACCGGACAGGAGACAACCGTCCGCGTGAGACGACGGCTCATCGACGCGACCTACATCGAACCGGACATCCCGTCGAAGCGGAAACCGGCTTTCGAAGTCGATCCGAGCGTGACGCTCGTGGCGCCGAACGACCTCGTCGACCTGGGTAGCGCCCCTGCCGGGTTCACCGTCGTCGGCGCCGGCAAGACCGCGATGGACGTGTGCACCTGGCTCCTGGAGCACGGCGTCGACCCGAGCTCGATCTCGTGGATCCGCTCCCGCGATGGCTGGTACATCGACCGCTCGTGGACTCAGCCCTTCGATCTCGTTCACTCCCGCATCCGCTACCAGAGCACGTGGGTCCAGTCCGCCGCAGAGGTCTCGAACGGGCGCGAGCTCGCACGCCGCCTCGCCGACTCCGGGCTCTTCCTCCGATTGGACAGCGGCACCGATCCGACCGCGTTCCGCGGAGCGACCATCAGTCGCTCAGAGCTCGAGGGACTGACATCCATCGAACGGGTGTCACGCAACGGCAGAGTCCGGCGCATCACCGCGCGCGGCGTCGACTTCGACGGAGGCCAGGAAACCCGGCCACCGGGAGAGGTCTACGTCGACTGCACCGCAACTGGGCTCAGGACGATCGAGACCAGGCCTGTTTTCGAGCCGAACAGAGTGACGCTGCAGTACGTCACCCCCGGGTACGCCTGCTGGAGTGCGGCAACCCTCGCCTACGTCGAAGCCACGCGTGATCGGGACGACGAGAAGAACTACTTGTCGTTGCCCGTGGTGTACACCGGTCACGTCGATGATCTGCTGACCTTCACCGGCGCGTACCTCCACAGCGCTGCCCGCCGCCAGGCGCATCCGGACATCGCCGCGTGGTCGAGCAGCACCCGCCTGAACCCTGCGCGCGGTCTCGACGAGCGACGGCATCAACCACAGGTGCTCGCCGAACTCGCTCGCCTCGACCAATGGCTCGAACCGGCCATGAACAACCTCAAGAACCACGTCGACTTCCCCACTTCGACCGCTCTCGGTGGCGACCACTGAACACGCCATTTTGACAGTGCGCTTTCAAACGGAGTACACTTTCATCATTGTGTGACTCCGCGCCGGAGACGGATGGCTTCACCGACCGCCGCAAGCGTTGGCGCCCGGGATCCTTCAGTCGTCTTCCTGCAGGAGCAGGCTCTATCGGCGCACAACCCTCAGCCCTGCAGCAGGCTGCGGTTGGCGACGTGGTTTGGTCAAGGGAAGGACTTTTCGACGATGAGCGCATCCTCCGAAGCTGTCCAGCGCGGTCTCGCAGCGCTTTCTCAGGGCGAGATGATCGTTGTGATCGACAGCCCTGATCGCGAGAACGAAGGCGATCTCGTCGTCGCGGCCGAATTGATCGACGAGACGCAGATGTCTTTCCTCGTGCGGAACACCACGGGGATCGTCTGCACACCGATGCCGGCCGACCGCGCCGACGAACTCGGGCTCGGACTCATGGTCAATTCGAGCACCGATCACCACGGCACCGCTTTCACGGTCAGCGTCGACGTCATCGGATCGGGCACCGGGGTGTCAGCGGCAGACCGCACGCGCACCGTGCGAGCACTGGCCGATCCGGCAACTCGCTCCGAGGACCTGCTGCGGCCCGGGCACATCTTTCCGCTGCGCGCACGAGCCGAGGGCGCTCTCGCTCGACCTGGCCACACCGAAGCCGCGGTGGACCTCACGAGGATGGCCGGGCTGTCCGGCACCGCGGTGATCGCCGAGATCGTCGCGGAGGACGGCTCGATGCGGCGGGGCCATGACCTGCTCCGCTTCGCAGAAGAGCACGACCTTCCGGTGTTGGCGATCTCCGACCTCATCCGCTACCGGTGGGAAACGGAACGGCTCGTGCAGCCGGTCGCCAGTTCCGCGATGCCGACCGCGTTCGGAGAGTTTCGCGCGGTCGGCTACCGCAGCTCGTTGGACGGGAGCGAGCACCTCGCCTTGATCATGGGCGACGTGGGCGAGGCCGGCCGCAGTGAGGCCGGAGCGCTCGTGCGCGTGCACTCCGAGTGCTTGACGGGCGACATTCTCGGGTCACTGCGATGCGACTGCGGCAGCCAGCTCGAACACGCTCTGCAGGCGATCGCGGGCGAAGGCACCGGCGTCGTGATCTACCTTCGTGGCCACGAGGGTCGAGGAATCGGCCTCGCCCACAAGATCCGAGCCTACGCCCTGCAGGACGAAGGCCTCGACACCGTGGAGGCCAATCTGGCGCAAGGGTTGCCGGTCGATTCCAGGAGCTACGGCCTCGGCGCACAGGTCCTCCAAGACCTCCGCGTTCAGCGGCTGCGTCTGATGACCAACAATCCGGCCAAGTCCCGTGGTCTCCAGGAATGCGGGCTCGACGTGGTCGCACGATTCCCCCTCCCCAGCGGCGAAACCCCGCACAACGCCCGGTACTTGAGAACCAAACGCGATCGCATGGGCCATCAGGTCGCCGCATTTGCGCAGTAATCCGGGCTGAGGCGCGGTGATACCTCTCCGCGCCTCAGCCCGCGCAGCCCTTTCGAGTTCGGGCGCCGAAACCAGATCCTTCCCGGTATTCCTGCGACATCGATCCCACGGCGAGAACACGCATCGCCCGAGTTCGGTACCCCTTCGTTCGATTAAGCCCAATGAGCCACACGCCCTCATCCGAGCGCCAGTCCTCTCCGAGGTGCAGCGGCCCGTTACCGTCGGCGATGTCCTACACTGGGCGAAGTTGTTCTAAGCAATAGAACGAAGGGCACGTTGTATGGCGACGAAGTCTTCCGACAAACCGCTCACCCTGCGGGAGCGAAAGAAACGCGACGCCATGGCGCGCCTGCTGGAAGCAGCCAAAGACCTGATGTGGGAGAAGGGCTACGACGACGTCACGACGAAGGAGATCGCGGCCCACGCCGATATCGGAGAGGCGACGATATTTCGGTACGTCCCCTCCAAGCTCGACTTGTTCCTCCTGGTCTACGGGGCGGAGTTCGAGAAAGTCATCGCCAGCTGCGAAGCGGCGGAAGAGAAATTGTTGAGCGGCGATCCGCCCACCGATCCCGAGAGCTATTTGAAGCGCTTTTTCGACAGGTATTCGGCACTTTCCGAGCTCTACGTGCAATACCCGGAACTCGGCTACACCTACGTCAAAGAATCGTTCGGCTCTCGTACCGACATCGGGCGAACCGGCCTCGCGCACGGAGATCGCTGGTACGGAATCCTGGAAGCCATTCTCAAGCAGGGACAAGAAGCCGGCGCCTTCGTCGCGATCGATGCCTCAGCCGTGGTGCAGAACTGCCACGCGCTCTACGTTCACGAAGTGCTCCGGTCCCACGCTCGCGGCCTTCCCGCAGCAGAGATGCCGCAGCGGCTGCTGCACCGGCTCGACGTGCTCCTGCAGCCCCTGAAGAACACGCGGTGAAACGGACCCGGCGGGGCTCTGGACTGACGGCCTGATGCGGCGCACCCGCGTGGCGTGGAATCGCCTTCTACGGGTGCGGCCGCTCAAGCTCCAGCCGGATCGTCCGCTCCGAGCCTCGGCCTCCGACGCCGCGGCTCGCCAAGTCACCCATCCTGGTCCGATCGGCTTCCGACCACGCGTGGTTCAGTCGGCGTTCCGGCTGACGAGAGACCCGGGGTGGGTCGGCGAAAGCCGATTGTTGCCCGGGCCGGAGAAGTACTCGCGGAGCGTCTCGCCCTCGTAGTCCTTCCACACCCGGCCGCGCTTCTGCAGCTCCGGAACGACGGTGTCCACGAACGCCTCGATGTCGTGCGGGGTCACCGCGTAGGACAGGTTGATGCCGTCGAGGTCTCCCTCATCGATCCAACGCTCGATCTCATCGGCCACCGTCTCAGGACTTCCGACGAGCACAGGTTCAACACCGCCGATGCTCATGTGATCAGCGATGTCCGCCGGGGTCCACTTCTTGCTCGGGTCGAGCTTGGTGAACAGGTCGAGCACGGTCTGGATCGCGTTGGTGTCCCCCGCGGCCAGCGGGGAGTCCTTGTCGAACTTGGCGAGGTCGAGGCCCGAGAAACCGCCGAAGAGCGTCATGGCCCCCTCGCCCGATGCGTATTCCTTGTACTCCCTGTACTTTCGCTCGGCCTCGGCATCCGAGTCCGCGATCACCGCCGTGAGGATCGTGCTGATCGAGACGTCGTCGCGCTTGCGGCCGGCCGCCTCCGCCTGAGTCCTGATGTCATCGGTGATGGCCCGGCTCAGCTTCGAGTTGAGGACGTTGACGAACAGCCCCTCGCCGTGTCGCGCCGCGAACCTCCGGCCGCGGGAGGACGCACCCGCTTGGAAGATCACCGGCGTCTTCTGCGGGGACGGCTCTGCCATGTTGAAACCGTCCACATCGAAGTAGCGCCCCTTGTGACGAATCGGGTGGACCTTGTCCGGGTTCACGAACACACCGCGCTCACGGTCGACCTCGACGGCGTCGTCGTCCCAGGACTGCTCCCACAGCTTGTACATGACGGTCAGGAACTCCTCGGCCATCTCGTAGCGCTCGTCGTGCGGGAGCGCGGAGACGCCGAAGTTCCGGGAGGCGCTCGGCAGGTAGGAGGTGACGATGTTCCAGCCCACCCGCCCCTTGGTGAGGTGGTCGAGGGTGCTGAAGCGACGGGCCAGCGGATAAGGGTGCTCGAACGTCGCAGACGCCGTGAGCGCGAAGCCGAGTCGCGACGTCACCGATGCCATGGCGGACACGTACTGGAAGGGGTCGTTGGCGGGAATCTGCATGCCGTTTCGCAGTGCTGCATCCGGCGAGCCCCCATAGACGTCGTAGGGCCCCAGGACGTCGGCCAGGAAGATCGAGTCGAAACGACCGCGCTCGAGGGTGCGTGCGAGGTCGACCCAGTAGTCGAGGTCCTTGTACCGGGCCGCCTGGCTCTGCGGGTGCCGCCACATGCCGGAGCTCTGATGTCCCGCTGCGGTCATGTTGAAGGCGTGAAGCCCGATGCGCTTAGCCATTCCGTCTCCTGTTGCAGAAAGCCGACGAGGACCGCCGGAACTTGATGATAGTGCACTTCGTTATGAGCCGACTATCATATTGGCACAGAAGCCCAGCCAGGTGAAGGACCGCCGCCGAAATTTGAGCCTCGCCCCAACAGGGACGACTCGTAGCCGACCCAAGGGGATCCCTGGTCCGGTTCGAGCGAGGGCCAGCGCCCCCTGGCGGGCGCGGACGCACCCGTGATGCGAATCAATGCCTTGCAGACGCCGGCACCACCTGCTGTACTGAGTTCACTCCCTTCGGAGTGAACTTTCACAATCTCGACTCCACCGCCCACTCGCCCTGTGGCGCGACGAAACCAGGAGGACCGGCAGTGCAGAACGTCTCAGCTCTCGATCTCGTGCGACTCCGGGAGGTGTACGGGCGATTCCCGTCGGCAGTGGTGGCCGTGGGCGCCTGGGTCGACGACCGCCCGAAGGTGCTCGTCGCCTCGACCTTCACCGTCGGGATCTCGTTGGATCCGCCACTCGCCCTGTTCGCCATGCGCAAGGAGTCCACCACCTGGCCGCACCTGCGCACAGCAAGCAGGCTCGGGATCTCCCTTCTCAGCGACGCCCAGGACGACCTGTGCTCCCGACTCGCCGCTCGAACCGGAGAGATCGAAGGCACGTCCTACCGGACGAGCGAAGGAGGTGCCATCGTCTTCGGCGGCGCCGCAGTCACTCTCGACTGCTCCATCCATTCGGAAACCGATGCGGGCGACCACACGGTCGTGCTCGTCCGGATTCACGCCGTCGAGGACAGCTCCGACGTCGAGCCCTTGATCTTCCACCGCTCCCGATACCGCCGACTGCAGCACGCCGTCTAGTTCAGGTTTTCCGCGGGATCGCGTCATCCGTCAGGCCGCTGTGCGCACCGACCGCATGGCGATGCCGACCACGTTCCGATCCGCGAACTCATGCGAGCGCGACACGCAAGAAGCGACCAGGGACAACCCCGGTTCGCAGCGTCTCCGCCTCGCTTCCGCAACGGCCTGTCCAACCCCGAGAGGAAACCCATGAGCACGAACACGACCACCAGCACTTCCCTCGAGACGAAGGTGCTTGGCCGACTGCCCGACGGACTGCTCGTGGACGGCTCCTGGCGCCCGGCCGCCGACGGATCGACCTTCACCGTGTCCGATCCAGCGACCGGACAGCCCCTGGCACGAGTGGCCGACGCAGGCGCATCCGACGGGGTCGCGGCCGTGGACGCCGCAGCCAGGGCCGCGGACAGCTGGGCGGGCACGGCACCGCGGGAACGAGCGGAGATCCTCCGACGTGCCTACGAGCTGATCATGGCTCAACGCGAGGAGTTCGCGTTGCTGATCACGATGGAGATGGGGAAATCCCTGGAGGAATCGCGCTCCGAGGTGACCTACGGCGCGGAATTCCTCCGCTGGTTCTCAGAAGAGGCCGTGCGGATCAGTGGACGCTACGGCACCAGTCCCGAAGGCAACGGGACGATCCTCGTCTCGCACCGGCCGGTCGGCCCGTGCTTTCTCATCACCCCGTGGAACTTCCCCCTCGCGATGGCGACCAGGAAGGTCGCACCGGCGCTCGCCGCGGGCTGCACGGTCGTCCTCAAGCCGGCCGAGTCCACGCCTCTGACGACCCAGCTGTTCGCCTCGGTCCTGCTGGAGGCAGGGGTTCCCGCAGGTGTGCTCAACGTCCTCACCTCCTCCCGTGCAGCGGAGCTCTCCGAACCCATCATCCAGCATCCTGAACTGCGCAAACTCAGCTTCACCGGATCCACGCCGGTCGGTCGCCACCTGCTCGCACAGGCAGCTCCTCAGGTCCTGCGCACCTCCATGGAACTCGGAGGCAACGCCCCCTTCTTGGTGTTCGACGACGCCGACGTGGACTCAGCCGTCGAGGGAGCGATGCGCGCGAAGTTCCGCAACATCGGGCAGGCCTGCACAGCGGCCAACCGCTTCCTCGTCCACGCCGACCTCGCTGATGACTTCGCCGAGCGAATGGCCGAGCGGGTGCGCAGCCTGCGCATCGGCCGGGGCACGGAGCCGGGTGTCACGATCGGGCCCTTGATCGACCGCAAGGCACTCGCCTCGAACACCGCTCTCGTGCAGGACGCGGTCGCCGGCGGCGCCACCGTGCTCACCGGCGGTCGCGCTCTCGATCAGCCAGGGACCTTCTTCGAACCCACCGTGCTCACCGACGTCCCATCAACAGCCCGCCTGCTCGACGAGGAGATCTTCGGCCCCGTGGCCGCCATCGTTCCGTTCGCCGACGAGGAATCCGCCATCGAGATCGCCAATCGGTCCGAGTACGGCCTGGCCGCCTACGCCTACACCCAGGACCTCTCGCGAGCACATCGCCTCGTCCGTCGGCTCGCGGTGGGGATGATCGGGCTCAACTCCGGTGTCCTCTCCAACGCCGCAGCTCCCTTCGGCGGCGTCAAGCACTCAGGACTCGGCCGCGAAGGCGGCGCCGAGGGGATCCACGAGTACCTCGAAACCGTCTACGCCTTCGTCGCGTCAGACTGAGCTCCCCCTTCGCCACCGTCCCAGATTCGGCCACTCAAGGCTCTCGAAAACCGTGAGGCCTGCCGTCGCACCCATGGCCCCGGCAGGCCCCGCGGGTGCGTGGGCGAGGCGTTCCGCACTCAAGTTCCACGGCACCCCGCAGGCACGAAAGCCCGTCGTTCACAGCAGATCCATTCAGTCGCGCTGTCGGCACCTCGTCACCGATGTCCTTGCCGTGCAGTGAGAGGTGCGACGCCTTCGGCGGCCACAGCTGTCATGCGATGGTCGATTCTTCGACGTGCGGACGTCGGTACTGAGCTCGAAGCGGCAGCGCAACACCAGTGAGGACAGCGGCGGCTGCCGTGCACAGCAGGACCGTTGGTAATCCGGAGGCGGGGATGAGGGCGCCGCAGGCGGCTGGAGCTGCGATGGAGCTGATGGCGCCCACGACCAGAGCTGCGGTAAACCCTGCGCTCGGTCGATCGGCCACCGCATCGGCGGTCCAGATCGACAGAACCGCGGAACCGGTCATGTATCCCACACCGAAGATCACCGACGACGAGAGCACCATCGGCAGCGACCCGCTGTCCATGCCGAGCAGAGCAAGCGCCACCCCGACCGCCGCGACGGAACACGCCGCTACCCGGCTCGTACCGTACCGATGCACGAGGCGCCCCGTCCGCAAGGCGATCACACCGGTCAGTCCCAGCACGACGAAGAGCACCGGCCCGGCCGCTGCGCCGAGCCCTCCGCTTCGGGCCGCATCGCTGGCATAGGTGAAGTAGATGGTGCAGGACGCGAAGTAGATCGTGGCGAACAGCAGGGGCCGCACCAGTGCACGCCTCAACAACGGCTCCCGGGAGGGCAAATCGGTGATGACCGAATCGGGTTCCAGGCGCGGAACCCACCGCAGATTCAGCATCGCCGCCCCACCAGCAGCGAGGGCGATGCTCGCCCAGGTCAGCCGCCACGACCCGCCCGCAGTGGCCACCGCGGTCAGCCCGAGCAGCACAAGACCACCGCTGGTCCCGGTAGTGATGGCAGCGAGCAGCCGTGCACGACGCGAAGCGGGAGCGACCACGGAAACGATGTCGGAATACGGTGCCCACACCCATCCCGCGGCACTGCCGGCGACGAGCGCACCGAGTGCCAGCACCCCTGATGAGGGAGCCACCGCCACCAAGGCGCTGCCGGCCACACCGCACCCGCCGCCCACCGTGGTGGGAGCACGTGGGCCGAACCGGGCGGCCAACGGGCCGGCGAGCAACAACGCGGCGAGGTACCCGGCGAAGGTACCGCTGGCGATCAGGCCCAGGACCAGTTCGGATGTCCCGAGCTCCTGGCGCACCTCGGGCAGCGTGAGACCGTAGGCGTAACGGGCCATGCCGAACGCGACACCGACCACTGCCGCACCGGCGATCCCCACGTGGCTCGTAGCGCTCAAATCCATTGACCAACCTTCTTCTCAACGTGGACGGAAGAGGTCGACCCATCCCACGCGGTCGAATTTCCCGCCCATCAACCACACGCGCCGCGCTGCACGAACCCAGCGTTCACGACCTCGCACGGCTCGCCGGCTCGACGCCGTCTGCGCGTTCCTGCACGGCTGTTCGCCTTACCAGTCACCTGCACCATCTGCAGCTTGCCCGTCGACGTAGAGGGCCCTCTTCAGACCGAGCAAGAGCAGCAGCAGTTGGTCCGGATCGTTCGGGTCGTACCCGGTGAGCTTGTGGATGCGGCGCAGCCGGTAGACCACGGTGTTCGGGTGGACGTTCAACTGAGCGGCGCTGCGGGCGAGGCTGAATCCGTGTTCGTGGTACACGCGCAGGGTCAGCGCCAGTTGCGCATTCCTCGTTCGGTCGTACGCCTGGAGGCGGCCGATCGTCTCGTCGTGCAGCGTGTCCAGGTGCGGGCTGCTTGACACCAGGTGATCGAGCAACACCTCGGTGAAGGTGGTCGCATGTGGGTGTCCGCCCGCACTGCCGAGCCGGACGGCTTCTTCTGCCTCCGCGTAGCTTGACGCGATCCCGTCGGCGGCCTGGTGGGGGCGGCCGACCCCGACCGCGAACCCGCTGAGCTCCACCGCCCATTGCCTGGCCTCTGCCACCAGTGCCGAGTACTCGTCGTTGTCTGCAACGGGGTAGATCGTGACGACCTCGTCCTCACGAATTCCCACCAGGATCGGCGAGCTCGATGGGCGCAGGTGCCGACGGGCGCCGACCCGGGCGTTGCGCAACGACTGGCGATCGTCTCCCAGTGGTTGCAGCGAACGCGCGAGCACGACAGCGTACTGGCCATCCACGTCGAGCGCGGATGTCCTCAGTCGTTGCCGCATGCGCTCGTTCAACGGGGAGCCGCTGATCAGGGCTTCCAGCAAGTCCCGGCGCATCGCCTCTCGATCTCCGAGCACGCCGGTCACTTCGTCCAGATATGACTGCGCGACGGCGACGGAAACCGTATCCACGTAGGACATCACGCGACCGGCGATTTCCAGAGCGCATTCGCGTCCCTCTGCGACGTTCGTATCGGTGACGGCGAGAACCTCCTGCCAGACGACCTGTCCCCAGACGCGGTAGGCGTGCAGAAGTGCTTCCAACGACACGCCCTGGTGCACGCGCCGGACCGCACTGCGCCGAAGTCCGTCCAGCGTCGCCTCGGTGAACGCGCGTTCCTCTCGGAGAGCCGTGAGAAGTTCTTCAACGTTGCGCTGAGCAGTGGGAAGAACGTCCCCGTACAGCGTGTTCCTGTCGAGTCCGCGGTAGTCGAGGATGTCGGTCGTGTAGCTCTCGACCAGGCGGTCGCCCACCGTGTCGAGCCGGCGCTCGATCTCGTCGACGGCGGTGTGCAGCACCTCGCTCATGGCTTGCTCGCCCGATCCAGCACCTGTGCTGCGGTCGCGCGGGCGACGTCGGCCGCCGATGGATCGTTCTCGACGAGCGCGTTGGTGATCGCGCCTTCCATCAGTTGCACGATCTGACGCGCAACGAACTCCGGGTCGTCGACCCCGTGCTCGGTGAGCAGTTCGGCAACCCATTCGCGAGTGTGCAGCTTGTGCTCGACCACGGCTTCGTGCGCGGGGTGATCGGGGTCCGCGAGCTCGATCGTGGCGTTGACGAAGGCGCAGCCGCGAAAGCTCGGCGTGCCGAACCACTCGCGCAGGGAGTCGAAGATGCCGAGCACCCGTTCTCCGGCATTTTCTCCCGCAGCAACACCGGCTTCCAAACGCTCTTGGTAGCGCTGCCCCACGTATCGCAGACAAGCCGTGATCAAGTCGGCCTTGTTCGGGAAGTGCTTGTACAGCGTCATCTTCGCCACGCCGATCTCATCGACGAGCACGTCGACACCGAGGGACGTACCGCGCTCGTAGAACAGGCGCGCTGCTTCTTCCACGATCAGATCGCGTTTGCTCGGCTGCTTGCGAGCGGCCCTGTTCATCTCGGCTCCTCGGTCGATGCGTTCAAGGTGTGCAGGAGCTGGTTCCCGGCCACGAGCAGCGGATCCCACACCGGAGCGAAGGGCGGCGCGTAGCCCAGGTCGAGGCCGGTGAACTGTTCGACGTCCATGCCGCTGTGGAGAGCTGTCGCGATCACGTTCGTCCGACCGGCCACGCCCGTGCGTCCGGTGATCTGCCCACCGAGAAGGCGATTGCTCTTCCGATCAGCCACCAAGGTGACGGTCGTCGGAGCGGCGTTCGGGTAGTAGTGAGCACGATCGGTGCTCGTGATCGTCGTGGTAGCGGCATCAAAGCCCTCGGACAACGCTTGTTCGGCGGTGAGTCCTGTGCTGCCGACCTCAAGGTCGAACACCTTGACCAGGGATGTTCCGACGACTCCTGGAACCCGCGCGGGCAAGCCCAGCATGGCATCAGCTGCGCTCCGGCCCTGCTTGTTGGCTGCCGGGCCCAGCGGGATCCAGGCGCGCTGCCCGGTCACGGCATGGGTCGTCGTCGCGCAATCCCCGGCAGCCCAAACCCCTTCGGCGTCCGTCCGCAGGCTGATGTCGGTGGCGATGGCACCCGACCGGCCATCCACCGCGATCCCGGCCTCGGTGGCGAGCGCCGTCTCAGGGCGAACACCAACTCCGACGATCACGGCGTCGCATTCCCACTGCCCGTGGGTGGTGCGCACCGCACGACCTCGTCCTGCGGCGGTCACGATCTCAGTGACCTGCTCGCCGAGGCGGACCTCAACGCCGCGCGACCGCAGCTCCTCTTCGGCCAGCTTCGCGGCAGCCGCGTCGAGGGTGGTCGGCATGAGTTGCGGTGCTGCTTCGACGAGAGTCACCGCCAGTCCCCGTTGGGTCAGCACGTCGGCGAGCTCGATGCCGATGTAACCGCCTCCGACGACCGTCATACGTCGAGGCCTGTCCCGCTCCAGGTACGCGGTGAGCGTCGTCAGGTCGGCGTAGCGCCGGAACAAGAACACGTTGTCCGCATCACGGCCGGGCAAGGCCGGCAGTACCGCGCGTGCTCCGGTGGCGAGCAACAACTTGTCGTAGTCCTCAGCGCGTTCCGCCCCGTCGCCGCGCACGAGCACCTTGCCCGCCGAGGGGTCGATCGCAACGACCTCGTGCCCGAGCCGGACGTCGATTCCAGCATCGGCGAACTTCTCCGGTGCGCGCACCAACAACGTCGATGCATCGGGGATGCGCCCGTCGAGGTGATAGGGCATGCCACAAGCCGCGTAGGACACGACGTCCTCACGTTCGTACACGATGACGCGCGCACCCGGAGCCCACCGAGCAAGGCGACTGGCTGCGCTCATGCCGGCGGCGTCACCACCGACGATCACGATGCGCTCCATGGCCGCCATCAGCGCCCTAGCCACATCGGGGTGCGCTTCTCCACGAAGGCGCTCATACCTTCCTGCGCATCGCAGGCCATGGCGTTGGTGGCCATCACCTCGCTCATCTCGGCGTAGGCATCGCGCTGCGGGAGGTCGATCTGCCGGTAGAAGCCCTGCTTGCCGATCTTCAACGTCAGCGGGCTGGCGAGGGCCACTTGGCCCGCCAGCTCCCTGGCACGAACATCCACCTGCTCCGGCGGAACGACTTCGTTGACCAAGCCCCAGTCGGCGGCTGTCACCGCGTCGACGGTCTGGCCGGTCAGCAGCATCTGCAGGGCGCGTTTGCGGCCGATCGCCCGGCTCACCGCGACCATGGGGGTGGAGCAGAACAGGCCGATCTTCACGCCGGGTGTTCCGAAGACCGCCTTCTCCGAAGCGATTGCCAGGTCGCACGTGGCCACGAGCTGACAACCGGCGGCGAGCGCCGCCCCCTGCACGGAGGCGATGACGGGCTGCGGGATCTCCTGGATCGTCTCCATCAGCTCGGTGCACACCGCGAAGATGTGCCGCTCGTCCTCCAGCGTGCGATCGAGCAGTTCGGTCAGATCATGCCCAGCGGAGAACGCGGGCCCCTCGGCGCGGATGACGATGGCTCCCACCTCCCCTGAGCCGCCCAGTTCTCGTAGCGCGGTGGTGAGCGCGGTCATCGTCGTCACCGACAACGGGTTTCGCCGGGCTGGGTTGTCGAGGGTGAGCGTGGCGACGCGTTCGTGAACCTCGACCGCAACCGGCGAAGCAGAGACCTCAGCCATCAGACTCCCTAGGGATGACGTACAGGTCCGTCTACCCTAGGTTCCCCGAGCCGAGATGTCGATACCGCACGTGTGCCGGATTGGGATCGCCACGAGCGTGTGGCCTCTCGGCGCCTCACCGCAGTTCACTGCTCGATCAAAGGTGCCGCTCGCCGCGGCAGAGCAGAGCCCGGGTCGGCTCTGCCGCAGCAAGACCGGCGCAAGAGCGCTACAGCCTGCGCAACAGCACAGCCTGCCCCTGACCACCACCGCCGCAGATGGCCGCCACGCCGTATTCGGCGTTCACGCGCGGCATCTGCGCGGCCAATGTCTGCACGAGCCGGAAACCGGAGGCGCCGAGCGGATGACCGAGCCCGATCGCTCCGCCGTTGACGTTGACCGCGTCGAGATCGATCCCGAGCTTCTGGGCGCTGGCGAGCACGACGCCGGCGAAGGCCTCGTTGATCTCCCAGAGGTCGATGTCGCTCACCGCGAGCCGGTTGCGCTCGAGCAGCATGCCAACGGCGTCGGCCGGCCTCAGGTGCAGAGTCGGGTCCGGACCGGCGACGACCGCCCGGTCCACGACTTCGACCAGCCCGCTGAGGCCGCGTTCCCGCGCGATGCGCAATGACGTGAGCACACCGGCGGAGCCCGCGTCGGACATCTGGGAGGCATTGGCCGCAGTGATGGTGCCGGACTCGGTGAACGCTGGACGCAGCCGTGCGAGCGACTCGGCCGTGCTTTCCGGCCGGATGCCCTCGTCGACCGCCAGCGGCACACCGGTGACCGGCACGATCTCCTCTGCGAGCAGGCCCCGCTCGGTCGCCTCCGCCGCACGCCGATGACTGCGCGCAGCGAACTGGTCCTGTTCAGCTCGGCTGATCCCGAGGCGGGCGTTCTCGGCGTCGGAGAGCTCGCCCATGCCCGTCCCGGCAAGGCCGCACCACAGTCCATCGTGGACGAGAAGGTCGATCAGTTCGGCATCGCCGATCTTCGCGGCGTTCCGGACCAGCATGGCGTGCGGGGCCCTGGTCATCGAGTCAAAACCGCCCACGACCGCTGAGGCGATCTCTCCCACGCGGATCTGCGCGGCAGCCCAACCCACGGCGCTCATGCTGGCCAGGCAGACGTCGTTGAGCGTGATCGCCGGGACCGTGATCGGCACACCGGCGCGCGCCGCGGCGAGCCGCGCCGGGTTTTGGCCGTTGGCCGCTTGCACGACATTTCCGAGGAACACGTAATCCGGTGTGACACCCTCGATCCGTGCGAGTGCGCCCGCCACCGCCGTGGCCCCGAGATCGATTGCCTCAGTTCCGGCTAGCGCGCCGCCGAACTTGCCGATGGGAGTGCGGGCCGCAGATGCGAGCACCGGCAGCCGATCGTCCTGGGAGTTCACGGTGCTCACTTCCCCGTGGTCATCGTGTAGCAGACAGCGGTTCCGGACAAGGCGACCGTTTCGTCGTCCCGAGTGACGCTCACCTTGAGCTTCGCGATGGGCTTGTCCTCTCGAGCCTCGGTGACCTCGACCCTGCCGGTGATGATGTCGCCGGGCCGTACCGGCGCGGAGAAGTCGAAGTGGGTGTTCAGGAAGACCGTCCCGGGGCCCGGCAACTTCTCGGCGACGACCGCGTTGAGGATCGCGCTCGTGATGCCGCCCTGCACCACGATCTCGCCGAATCGGGAGCCCGCAGCCGCCTCGGAGTCGTAGTGCAGCGGGTTGCGGTCACCGCTGATCTCGGTGAACAGTTCGATGTCCCGCTTCGTCACGAGCCTGCTCAGCTCGGCGGTCTCGCCGACGGATGGTGCTCCGCTGGGCCAGCACGAGGTCATGAGACGTCTCCAATCGGTTGGTCGTTCCGGACGGCGCGTTCCGCCCGGCTACCGAGTGCGCGCATGGCCAACGCCCCTACCAAGGGACCTGGAGCGAGCACCAGGAAGGCGTAGCGCCAGCCGACCAGGTCGGCCAGCGCGGGGACGAGGTTGATCGTGATGACGGTCAGCAGGAAACCGATCGCCGTCTGCGCGGTCAACGCTGTACCGACGTAACGCGAATCCGCGACCTCGCTCAGCGACGTCGAGAACACCCCCGAGTCGGCGATGACCGCTGCGCCCCACACCACCAACAACGCCACGAGCACCGGCAGCGCCGCCCCGTAGAACAACGGCGAGAGCACGCAACACGCACCGCTGACCACCAGCGCCGCACCTGCGGCAGGCGCCCGGCCACATCGGTCGGCGGCCCAGCCGCCGAGCAGGCAGCCCGCCACACCGGCCACACCGATCGCCGCGAACGACACCCACCCCACGGTCGTGTCGGCGACCGCTGCGCCGGCCGCCACGAACGAGGGCAGCCAGGTCCACAGGGCGTACAGCTCCCACATGTGCCCGAAGTAGCCCAGGTTCGCCAGAAGCGGCCCGCGCTCGGTGAACATCTCCAGCGCGTAGCGCGGCCGGTGCCCGGATCCGCCTCCGGAAAGATGGGGCCCCGGCCGTACCAGCGTTTGCGCGATCACCGCAGCGACCGCCCCGAGGGCGGCTGCGGCGCCGAGCACGCCCTGCCACGGCAGCGTGCCCAGACCCTTGAGCAGCTGCGGCAACGCCGAGCCGAGAGTGAGCGCCCCGACCAGCACGCCCAACGCCAACCCCCGGCCGGCAGAACCGAACCACGAAGCCATCAGCTTCATCCCCACCGGGTACACACCGGCCAGGAAGAACCCCGTACCCAACCGCAACACCACCGCCACCCCGAAGCCATCGGCCAGCACCGGAACTGCGGCCGTCAACACCGCAGCACCCAGCGCCGAGCACGCGACCACCCGCTGCGGAGCGAACCGGTCGGGCAGGTTCACCGCCGCCGACAAGACCGCACCGGCGACGAAACCGACCTGAACCGAAGCGGTGAGCCACACGGCCTGGAGATCACTGATGCGCCACACCTCTCGCAGCGCCGGCACGACGGCGGATGCGGAGAACCACACCGCCAGGCCGAGCACCTGCATCGCAGCGATCAAGCCGAGCTGGGCGTACCGGTGGTCACGTGCCATCAACGCGTCCCGTCCACCCCTCGTGGGCCGCGGCTGTCACCGCGGTGCGTCTCCGGGCCGACTGCCAGCGTCACGATGCTGATCACGCCGACCACGACCATGTAAGCCGCGATCGGCCAGTGGTGGTTGCCCGCGACTCCCAGCAGGGCCACGGCGATGAGCGGTGAGAGCCCACCCGCGATCAGCGAGGACACCTGATAGCCCAGCGAGGCTCCGCTGTAGCGCACCCGCGCGTCGAACAGCTCGCTGAAGTACGCGGCCTGCGGTCCGTACATCATGTCGTGGGCGACCATCCCGATGACCATCGCCAACCAGATCATCATTGCCGAGCGGGTGTCCAACATCCAGAAGTACGGGAACGTGAACAGCGCCGAAAGCACCGCGCCTGCCAGGTACACCCGCCGTCTGCCGTAGCGGTCGGAAAGCCAGCCGAAGAACAGCAGGCTGAACAGGCTCAGCGCCGAGCTGATGAGGACGCCGGTGAGCGCGACCGACTGGTCGAGCCCGAGCACCGTCGTGGCATAGGTCAGCACGAACACGGTGAAGATGTAGAAGATCGAGTTCTGCGACAGCTTGATGCCCGCGGCCAGCAGCACGCTGCGCCACTGGGTGCGCAGCAGCGTCACGAACGGATGCCGGTCGACCTCACCCGAGTTCACCACGTCCTGGAACGTGGGCGATTCTTCCACCTGCAACCGGATGAACAGGCCGACCAGCACCAGCACGGCCGAGAGCAGGAACGGAATGCGCCAACCCCACTGCAGGAACGCTTCCTCGCCAAGTGCGGAGGTCATCACCATGAACACGCTGTTGGCGAGCAGGAGGCCCGCAGGAACACCGACCTGCGGCCACGCGCCGAAGAAGCCCTTGGACCGCGGCGGAGCGTGCTCCACCGCCATCAGCACGGCGCCTCCCCACTCGCCTCCGACTCCGAAGCCCTGAACCACTCGCAGCACGACGAGGAGCACAGGAGCCCATATTCCGGCGACCGCGAAGGTGGGCAGCACGCCGATGAGGGCCGTAGCGATGCCCATCATCAGCAGGGAGAGCACCAGCATCGACTTGCGGCCCAACCGGTCGCCGAAGTGCCCCATGATGATGCCGCCGAGCGGGCGAGCGACGAACCCGACCGTGTAGGTGGACAGTGCCAGCAGCGTTCCGGCCAGCGGCGAGAACGACGGGAAGAACAGCTTGCTGAACACCAGCGCTGCGGCCGTGCCGTAGAGGTAGAAGTCGTACCACTCGATCGCGGTGCCGATGAAGCTGGCTACAGCGACCTTGCGCGGTGACATCCCGCGCGTGGCAACGCTGGTCGTGACTGTCGAACTCATGAACATCACCTCGTTGTGAAGCTCGTGATGACTTGTCTCGGTGAGGAATCCGGCTTGGAACTGTTGAGGAATTGCATTGCACAGCGGTGCGGGTAGCAGAACCTGAGCGGTTCCGTGGACTCCGTAAGCCGCTCCTGATGTCCTGAACAGCTCTTAGCTCACGGCCGGTTCGAATTGGACGAGCGGAGCGTCCTCGTCCTCGGCGAACCTCGCGGTCACGCGAAGGTCGACGGCCACCTCGGCGGGCTCGATCCCGATGACGTTGGTCAGCAGGCGTGGGCCCTCATCCAGCTCGACGATGGCCAGCACGTAGGGCACTTCGGTGTCCCACGCGGGATGCCCAGGCCGGTGCACCACCGTGAACGTCCACACGCGACCTCTCCCGGACGACGGCACCCACTCGTGCTCGCGGTGCCAGCACCGCGTGCAGAGAACGCGGGGGTAGTGCTGGTGGTGGCCGCACTTTCGGCAACGTTGGAGCAGCAGTTCGCCCCTGCGCGCCGCTGCCCAGAACGGCTCGGTCAACGGGACCGGGGTCGGCGTCGGCTTGGCGATGCTCATGTCGCGGCCTCCAGCACCAGGGCGACCTCTTCGCTCATCGTCGCGCCGTTGCCGGTGACGAGCGCGAGCTCTGGATCACGGACCTGCCTGCCCACGGCCGTGCCGCGTAGTTGCCGAACCGCCTCCACCACGTGGGCCATGCCTCCGGCCAGGTCGGCCTGCCCGCACGCGAGCTGACCGCCGTGGGGGTTGCACGGCAGATTGCCGGAATGTGAGAAGTCCTGGTCCGCGAGCCACGGGCCGACCTCGCCCTTCTTGCACAGACCGGCGTCCTCGAAGCTGACGGCCAGCATGATCGAGTAGCAGTCGTACAGCGACAGCAGGTCCAGATCGTGCGGGCCGATCGAAGCCATGGCGTACGCGTCGGCGATCGCGGCGGCGAGCGGCGAGGTGGTCAGCTCGGGCGCCTGGCTCAGCGCGCGATGCGTGACCTTCTCCCCCGCTCCGCGCAACCACACCGGACGGTTGCGGGCCTTTCGTGCCCGCTCGGGCGAGGTGACCACGACTGCGGCCCCGCCGCCGCACGGCATCACCACCTCCAACAACCGCAGTGGCGACACCACCAGAGGGGAGGCGAGCACGTCCTCGACCGTGATGGGATCGCCGTGGAACACCGCCTCCGGGTTGAGTTGCGCGTTGCGCCGTTCGAACACCGGGATGTGCGCCAGTTGCTCGGGCGTGGTGCCGAAATCGGCCATGTGCCGGGTGGCGACCATGGCGTAGGCCTGGTTGGCACCGCTGCCGCCGTAGGGCACGTCGAACTCGCGGATCGGGTTGCGATTGGGCGAGCGGGGTGCCACCTCCGTGCGCACGTTTCCCAGGACGCACAGCGCGGTTTCACACAGACCGCCCGCGATCGCCGCGGCTGCGCGCCACACCATCCCGGTGCCGGTGGCGCCACCGAGATCGACCAGATCGGCATGAGCCGGTTCCAGTCCGAGGTACTCGGCGACAGTGGCGGGCACGTGTTGCGGGGTCTCCCCCACCTGTGGGCCGACGAGCAATCCGTCGACCTCTCCCGGCTCGATGCCGGCATCGGCGACTGCTTTCGCCGCCGTCTCCGCGATCATGTCCAATGTGGTCATACCAGGGGTGGTGCGGCGTGGTGGGATCTCGGCCGCGCCGATCACCGCGGCAGCTCCTCGCAAGCTCATCGGACCTCCTTCACAGCGTCGATCGACTCCGGGTTGTCCAGCGAGGACAGATCACCAGGTGAATTGCCCAAGTACACGGCGCGAATCACGCGACGAAGGATCTTGCCACTGCGGGTTCGCGGCAAGCTCGGCACCACGTGCACGGAATGCGGGCTCAGAGCCGCGCCCAGCCGCTGGCGAACGAGCCCGGTGACCTCGTCCGCCAGCCCGTCCCGTTGTGCCTGCGCGGCGGGCACGACGAACACCACGACCCGCTCGCCCTTCACCGGGTCGGGCGTGCCGAACGCCGCGGACTCGCCCACGCCGGGATGCTCACCGACCACCTGCTCGATCTCGGCAGGGCCGAGTCGCTTGCCCGCGACGTTCATGGTGTCGTCGCTGCGCCCGTGGATGAACCACACCCCGTCGTCGACTTCCGCGAAGTCCCCGTGCAGCCAGGTCCCCGGCCACTGCGACCAGTAGGTCCTCTCGTAACGCCCGGGCTCTCCCCAGAAACCCAACGGCATACCGGGCGAAGGGCTGCGCAGCACGAGCTCCCCGACCGCGCCGGTGACGGGCGCGCCGTCGGCATCGGCCACCTGAGCACCCATGCCCGGAACCGGGCCAGCGAAGGCGCACGGCACGATCGGTTGCAGCGTGGTGTTGCTCAGAATGGCACCGGAGACCTCGGTACCACCGGAGTAGTTGATGATCGGAATGCGCCCCCTGCCAACCCGGTCGAACAACCAGGAGAAGGCATCCGGAGTCCACGGCTCGCCGCTCGAGGCCAGGACGCGAATCGTCGAAGGTTCATCCGGCACCGCCGCCTCGCCGCCCCGGGCCAGCGTCCGCACCAGGGTCGGCGACACACCCAGCATGGTGACCCCGGCGGCCTCGGCGAACCGCCACACGCGCCCGTGGTCGGGGTAGTCGACGCCACCCCCGTACACAGCGACAGCACTTCCGGCGATCAACCCACCGAAGACGGTGATCGGACTCATGATCCAGCCCGGGTCGGTGACCCACGTGCACACGTCGCCCTCGCCGGCGTCGAAGCACCACGCCACGTCGGTGCCCGCCTTGATCGCGAAGCCGGCGTGCCCGAGCGTGATGCCCTTCGGCGCCCCGGTCGTACCCGAGGTGTAGGCGATCATCAGCGGATGCGTGCTCGGGCAGCGGGCCGCCTCCAACGCCCCGGAATGCGGACCGGAGCCGAGCGCGGCCCACGCGACCTCGCCGGGCAACCGTGGTCCCGGCACGTCGGCATCGCCGAGAGCAACGACCACGCACGTGCGCAGACTCGGCGTGCGCTCGGCGACCTTCGCGATCACCTCGCGCAGCGGAACGATCTTGCCCCTGCGGGGGAAGCCGTCGGCGCAGATGAGCGCCACCGCCCCCGAATCGCCAAGTCGCTGCGCCACGGCCGCCTCTCCGAAGCCGGAGAACAGCAGCACCGAGATGGCGCCGATCTTCGCGCAAGCGAGCGACGCGACCGCGGCCTCTCGAACCATCGGCAGCTGAATGCCCACCCTGTCTCCGAAGGAGACGCCGCACTCCAGCAGACCTCTCGCGACTCGGTCGACCTCGACAGCCAGCTCGGCGAAGGTCAGGCAACCGCGTTCGCCGTTCTCGGATTCCCAGCGCAGTGCCGGCTCCCCGCCGCGCCCACGGCGGACCCAGCGGTCCACGGCGTTGTCGGCCAAGTTGAGCTCGCCACCGGGAAACCAGCGGGCGCATTGCGGCTCGTCGAGATTCTCGACGACGGCGTTCGGCTCTCGCTGCCAGTCCAGACCGAGCCAGGATGCGGCCTCGCCCCAGAACCAGCCGGGGTTCTCGCGGGCCTTGCGGTCGAGCAGTTGCGGACTGGCGCATCCGGTGGCGGCGAGGAACTCGCCCAACCGGCTTCGCGCCACCGTCTTCTCGTCGGGCACCCACACGGGCAAACCGGCCACGTGAACCTCCGAAAGACTTCGCTGACCTGCGGTAACCGGTCCATGCCGAGCCGGCTGAAGTGACCGTAGAGCCACCGATCGGTCGACGTCTGTGCGGCGATCCGAGAAGTTCAGCCCGTTGCTGTTGCCGAAAACGCAAATCTGGTGGATTCGCGGTGCGGTGCTCGGTGATGTCGGTGAGCCACGTGACGTTCGGCGCGTGCGTCCGCAGATGGGCGGACGAGAACGGACTCCGGGCGCCGTCAGGATCGCCACGCCCTGCTTCGACGGATCGGCCGTAGCTGATTCGAGCCCCTGGCCCATTCACAGGTTCGGCGAGGATGAGCTCATCTGCCCCGCCTGCGGTCCAGGTCGGCTGCCGTTGACTTCCCTGTCGATCTGCACACTGCCCTTGCCAGCCTCGGAACTGGCACTTGGACTCAGAGGGTGAGCAGTCTGGTGATGCGAGCAGCGGCCTGCGTGAGCGTGGTGCCGAGTCCGGCGATGTCGAGTTCGTCCTTGCGGTAGCGCGGGATCGTCAGCGTCACCGAGCCCGCGATGCGCGCGTCCTCGAAAAACGGTGCTGCGATCCCGAAGGCGTCGGGGATCCGCTCCCCGTCGCCTTCGGCCCAACCGCGATCGCGGACAAGAGCGAGGTCGCGTTCCAGCTCGTCTCGCTCCGTCGTCGTGTTGGCGGTGAGGGGTTCGAGCGTTTGCTCCTCGATCAGCTCAGGGGTGCAGTGGGCGAGGATCGCTTTTCCCGCGGCGCCGGCGTGCAGCGGGATCGGGGAGCCGGCGGCGAGTCCGTAGTGGACGGGGTTCTGACCCGGAACGACGGTGGTCAGGACCGCGGTGTTGGTGGCGCGGTCGAACACCGTGAGCGCGGTGGTCTCACCGGTTGTGGCGGCGAGTCGGGTGAGGTCCTCGGTGAGCAGGTCCGGCAGCGGTGGCCGTGGTCCGAGTGCCGCCGCCCAGCGGAGCAACAGCGGGCCTGCGGCCAGATCGCCCTCGTCGGTGGTTCTGGCAATCGCCGATGTTTCCGCTGTCGCGCGAAGGCGGGCGACGGTGGAAGGGCTGGCACCGATGCGAGAGAGGAGTCCGATGCCTGACGACACCCCGCCAGGGTTGTCGGCGAGCATGGCGAGGAGGCGTTCGAACCTGCCGAGCGCGGTCGTATCGGCCTCGTCCGACCCGTTGAGGCCGTTCGAGCGGGGATGCTCAGGCTTCTCGACGCCGTTGAGCTCGCCGAGTGCCGCGGCGGCGTCGCGCAGGAGCGGTCCGATCTTGGCGATGTCCTCGTCGGACGTGCTGTAGCGGGGGCGCGTGGCCGACACGGCCGCCGTCTCCCCCATCGCGGTCTGGAACGGTGCGGCGACTCCGGCTGCGAGCGGGATGTGTTGCCCGACGCTGGTGACATATCCGGCGGTTTCGGCTTCGGCCAGGTCCGCGGCGAGTTGTTCCCGGTCGACGATGGTGTCCTCGCCGAAACGCTGCAGCTCGACTCCATCGAGGACGTCGAGGCCGATGCTGGAGAGCAACGCTTTGCCCGCGGCTCCGGCGTGCAACGGCAGGATCATGCCAGGAGTGAGGTGGTAGCGGACCGGACCGTCGTGTTCGTGCAGAACGGCCAGGAATCCCGTGGTCGGCTGCGGACCCCGCAGGACGACCATGATCGTGGCCTCGCACCGGGCGGCGAGCTCGGCCATGACACCGGGAGCCTGGCTCAGGATCGGGTACCGCTCGTGGAGGCGTCCGGCGATGACGCGAAGTCGCGGACCAGTCCGGTAGGTGGCGGTGGAGTCGACGTCGGCCAAGCGGCGCTCGACCATGCCTTGGAGCAGGCGGTTGACCGTGCTGCGGGTCTCGCCGATGGCACCGGCGAGCTCGCGGACGCCCCACCCGTTCGGCGACTGCTGAGTGGCCAGGGCATCCAGGATGCGCACGATGCGGTCGTTGCCGGCGATGGGCCCCGCGTTCCTGTAGGCGTCGTCGCCCGTCATCCCACCTCGATCCGACGCCACCGAACTCCGTCCACGTTGCATCGTAATCGCCTGCCTCCGTCGGTCTGGCGCTGTCGCGGACGTGCGAGTCATCCGCCATGTCTTGACAGACACGTCGACAGCAGCCAACACTCTAGCTCACATCTGAGACGCTGTCCCATTTTTTTACAGCAATGGAGCTGGCATGTCCATGACCGAAATCGAAGGCGACGCGAACTCCGCGTCCACGCGGGAGCGCAAGGCCAAGAGAGCCACCGCGGCCGCGGTGTTCGGCACGCTCGTCGAGTACTACGACTTCAGCGTGTACGGCTACGTGGCCGCCACGCTGGCCACGGTGTTCTTCCCCAGCGAGGACCCGATCCTGGGCCTGCTGAGCACGCTGCTGGTCTTCGGCTCGGCGTTCCTCGTTCGACCGCTCGGCGCGATCTACTTCGGCCGGCTCGGTGACAAGGTCGGGCGGCGCAAGAGCCTGATCGCCTGCATCACCTGCATGGGCCTGGCCGCCGGTCTGACCGGTCTCCTGCCCGGCTACGCCCAGATCGGCATCTGGGCACCCATTCTGCTGGTCGCTCTGCGCCTGCTGCAGGGCTTTTCGACCGGCGGGGAGATCGGTGGCGCCGCCGCCTACATCCGCGAGTGGGCTCCTGAACGACGTCGCTCGCTCTACATCTCCTTCGTTCCCAGCATCGGCAACGTCGGCAAGGGCCTGGCCGCCGGTGTGACCGCCCTCGTGGCCGCGACCGTTCCCGCCGAAGTGATGCTCGACTGGGGTTGGCGAGTGCCGTTCCTGCTGGCGATCCCTCTGGGCGCGCTGGTGCTGGTGGCGCGCCTGAAGGTCGAGGACAGCCCCGAGTACGTCGAGAACAGCGCGAAGCAGCACAACAGCGACCACCGCCCGGTCCGAGAGCTGTTCGCCGGTCACCGAGCAGCGCTGATCAAGGTCGTTGCGATCGCCCTGGTGCAGAACATCGGTACCTACGTCGGCACCGTCTTCGTCGCGGTCTACCTCAGCGACGTCCTGAACTTCTCCAAGGCCGCCTCGTCGACGATCGTCCTGGTCGCCGTGCTGCTCGCCGCCGTGCTCATCCCGGTCGCCGGGCAGGTCGGCGCCCGCGTCGGCGGCAAGCGCCTGCTGGTGTGGTCCTACCTCGCCTACATCGTGATCGTCATCCCGTCGTTCATGCTGATCGGTCTGGGATCGGTCGGCATGGCCGTGCTGGGACTCGGGTTGAGCATGATCCCCTACGCGCTCTGCCAGGCGGGCACCTACACGACGATCCCGGAGTTCTTCCCGGTGCAGGTGCGCCACACCGGTGTCGCCTTCGGCCACAGCGTCGGCGCCGTCATCGGCGGCGGTGGCGGTCCCTACCTCGCGACCTGGTTGATCGACACCACCGGCAACAACCTCATCCCCGCTTTCATCCTGGTGCTGGCCGGTGCTCTGGGCCTGGCGGTGTCAGCAACGGTGCGCCGCAACCCCGAGAACGTCACGCACCTCTACCGATAGGTGAGCAGCACTGTGCCAACGATCTACGTCTCCGACCCCGTTCACGACTCGGTCGTCGCCGCCCTTCGCGCCGAGCACACCGTTCACCTGGGTTACGGCCCGGACGCGGTGGACTACGCGACGGTCAGCTCTGACGTCGACGCCGTGCTGTTGCGGGCTGAGGACTTCGGCCGCGACAAGATCGAAGCCTCGCCCAAGCTTCGGATCATCGCCCGGCACGGGGTCGGGACGAACAACGTCGACCTCGACGCCGCCCGGGAGCACGGCATCTGGGTCACCATCACGCCCGGCGGCAACAGCCGTGCCGTCGCCGAGCACGTCTTCGCTCTGACTCTCACCCTCGCTCGCAAGGTTGCCGCGGGGTCGAACCGCACCCGTGACGGCATCTGGACGGAGGGCAAGAGCGAACTGACCGGCATCGAGCTCCAGGGCCGCACGCTGGGGTTGCTCGGACTCGGCAACATCGGCGGTCACGTCGCCGAGATCGGGCGCGCACTCGGGATGGACCTGCTGGTCAGCGATCCCGCTGTCGAGGACTCGACGGTCGCGGCGATCGGCGGCCGGCGCGTGGATCTCGACGAACTGGTCAGCGGCTCGGACGTGCTCAGCCTGCACGCCCCGCTGGTGCCCTCGACCCGTCACATCATCGGATCCGCCCAGTTCGACCGGATGCGCCCCGGCGCGCTGCTCATCAACACCTCCCGAGGCGGCCTCGTGGATGAGAACGCGCTGCTCTCCGCCCTGCGCTCCGGCCGACTCGGTGGAGCCGGACTCGACGTCCTCGACGCCGAAAGCACCGAGATGCGCGATCCCCTACCGCACAACGAACTTCCGCTCGATGAGCTGGACAACCTCATCGTCACCCCGCACATCGGCGGCCAAACAGACGAAGCCCTCAGCAAGGTCGGGCACGCCGCCGTCAACTGCATCCAGCAGGTCCTCGCCGGCGACACCCCTGAAAACGCCGTCGTCGCGCCCGCCCGCACCGCGGCCTAGCTTCCGGAGGAGCACCCGTGTACATCAACGCCCCTACCGACACCATCTCCGTCGCCGAACCGCACGCCCGACCCGACCCCCAGTTGCTCGACCGACTCGGCAAAGCACCAGCAGCCAACATCGGCGACGTCTTCCAACGGATGCTGGTCCTCGACGGAGGCATCCGCGCCTACTCCGAGAAGACCTCGCTCGTCGGCACAGCTCTGCCCATCCACACCAGAGCCGGCGACAACCTCGCCATCCACCGCGCCCTCGACGAAGCACAGCCCGGCGACGTCCTCGCCATCAACGGCCAAGCCGACCTCTCCCGCGCCGTCATCGGCGACCTCATCGGCGAGATCATGGTCAACCACGGCGTGCTCGGCGCCATCGTCGACGGCGCCGTCCGCGACGTGGAAGCCCTCTCCGCTCAAGGCCTCGTCGTCTTCGCACGCGCCGTCACCCCCGCAGGGCCCTTCAAGAACGGACCCGGCACGGTCGGCTCCCCCATCGCCGTCGGTGGCGTGGTCGTCTCGGCGGGCGATGTCGTCGTCACCGACGCCGACGGCGTGGCCATCGTCCCTGCCGACCGCGCCGCGTGGGCAGCCGACCGCGTCGAGCACGTCATCGAACACGAAGAGCAACTCCGCCACCGGATCACCGCCGCCCGCAGCACCAACACCTCGCATTGAGCGCACGTGCCGACACCTCGCCCTGCACGAACGGATGCGGCACACACCGTCGGTCTGCGCCCTCCACTCGGTGGACGCAGGCCGACTTTCAAAGGACCACTGCTTCAACTGATCTCAGGAATCAGTAGGCGGGTGAATCGTGTGCAAGTCCGTCCCACGACACCACACACGGTTTTCTACGCGAGGCGGCGAGGTGCACCGGACGGGTCAGTGGGCGGATTGGCCTTGCACGGCTGAGGTTCCGAGGTCGCTCTTGTCCAGGGGCTGGCTCGCCGAGACCGCCTCGGTCCAGGTGGCGGTGTCGGTGACCGCGGCCCAGTTGGAGTGGAGCAGGACCATCAGCGTGTCGTGCACCTGCTGAGCCGAGACCTTGCCCGCCTCGTTCGCCAGGTGGATGGCGCCGGTGGCGTCCGAGAGCACCTCGACGGCGAAGCCGAGCGGTTCGGCGGCCGCGGCCGTGGCCAGCACGCAGTTGTTCGTCATGTACCCGACCAGGGTGATCGTGTCGATTCCGTTGGCGCGCAGCCATTCGGTCAGCTCACCGGCGGTGAACACGCTGGAGAATCCCTTGATCACGTGCTTCGCCGCCGACGCAGCGCGGCGCTCGACCTCGGGGTGCAGCTGCCACCCCTCCGATCCCGCCGCGAAAACCGGTGCGCCTTCCGGCATCTCGTGCTGAACCGTGATCACCGGCAGTCCTGCGTCAGCGGCGGCGTCCATCGCACGCGCGATCCGGGCCAGCGATTCGTCCCGGGGCGGGTGCTGAACGGAAAGCGGCCCTTGGAAGTACTCCTGCTGGGCGTCGATGACGACGAGGGCTCGGCGTGGGGCGTTCATCGAGAATTCCTCCTGGCGACGGGGGTGACGGGCGGTCGCACCATCACGTCCCATCGTGCTGGCCCAGGCTCCGGTACCGTGAGTGGCAGAAATGCCGCTCTTCGATGAAATCAGGACAGCCATGCGGATCGCCATCCACGCCTTCGACGGGATCACCACGTTCCACCTCGCGGCGCCACTGCTCACCTTCGGCGAGGTCTCCCGCCAGAACCTCGCCGAGGGCTGGAGCACGACCGTCTGGAGCTCCGATGGAGGTCCCGTGCGCGCCGACGAAGGCGTCGTCATCGACGACCTCGCCGGCCCCGACGCGACCACGTCGGCCGACGTTCTCGTGTTCCCGTCCTGGCCAACGCACCTGCCCGCCCCCGGTCCGGATTTCCTCGACCGCATCCGCGAGGCGCATGCGCGCGGCGCGACGATCATCGGGCTCTGCCTGGGCGCGTTCCCGGTGGTCGCCAGCGGCATCCTCGACGGCCGCACCGCGACCACCCACTGGGGCGCCGCCACCGAGCTGGCCGACCAGCACCCGACCGTGCAGGTCCAGGCCGATGCGCTCTACCTAGACCACGGAGACGTCCTCACCTCGGCGGGCACCGCCTCCGCCCTCGACGCCTGCCTCCACCTCGTCCGGGCCCGGCTCGGATCCACGGCCGCCACCACCATCGCCCGCCACCTCGTCATCGCCCCTCACCGCGACGGCGACCAGGCCCAGTACATCGAACGACCGCTCTCCAGCAGCGATGACGGCCCCATGGGTGAGACCATCACGTGGGCGCTGGCGAACCTCAACCAGTCGCTCACCGTCGAGGACCTGGCCGCCCACGCCTCGATGAGCCCGCGGAACTTCACGCGTCGCTTCCGCGACACCACCGGCATGAGCCCCGCGCGATGGGTGCTCACCCACCGCCTCGACGAAGCGCGCCGACTCCTGGAGACGACGACCTGGAGCGTCACCCGCATCGCCGACGCGTGCGGTTTCGCCAGCGCCGTGACCTTCCGGCAGAACTTCGTCAAGCACTACAACACCACCCCCACCTCCTACCGACACCGATTCACCACCGCGCCTTGATTCACGCGCGGTGCGCGCGCTTCGAGGAGACGGCGATGACCGCGGCAACGGTGAGGAGCGCGAGCGCGGCGCCGCCCAGGGCCAGCAGCGGGTAGCCGGTGGCTGCGACGACGACACCGGAGGCGATACCGCCGGTGGCGCCGGCGATGGCAACGGCGACATCGACCACGCCTTGGGTCTTCGCGCGAGTGGCGAGCGGCACGGTGTCGGTGATGATGGCGGTGCCGCTGACGAGACCGAAGTTCCAACCGAGGCCGAGCAGCACGAGTGCCAGGGTGAGCAGGACGACGGAGTCATCGGGCGAGGCGGCGGCGATGATCCCGGCTGCCAGCAGGGTCACGCCGGAGGCGGTGACCGCGGCGATCGGACCGAAGCGGTCGGTCAGCGCTCCGGTGAGCGGCGAGGGCAGGTACATCGCGCCGACGTGCAGGGCGATGACGAGGCCGGAAGCTGCGGTGCTGTGGCCGTGATCGTGCATGTGCACCGGTGTCATCGTCATGATCGCGACCATGACGAGTTGGCTGATGACCATCACCACGACGCCGAGCCACAGACCCGGATTGCGGCGCTCGGGCATCGCGCCGACACCTGAATCCTCCGGTTCGGCGGGCAGCGAGCGGGCGAGCACGAGCGGGTCCGGGCGTAGCCAGAGGATCAGCACCAGCGCGGCGACGAAGAAGGCGGCAGCGGAGATGAGGAACAGACCCGTCAGAGGGGGCAGGCCGACAGCGGCGGCGAGGTGACCGGCGGGAGCGGCGAGGTTCGGACCGACGACGCCACCCACGGTGGTCGCGACCAGGACGGTGGACACGGCGCGCGCCCGGTTTCCGGTAGCGGCGAGGTCTGTCCCGGCGTAGCGGGCCTGGAGGTTGGCCGCCGTGCCGGCGCCGTAGAGGAACAGCGAGACGAGCAGCAGGGCCGGGAGGTCGAGTCCGGCTGCGACGACGACTCCGGCGCCGCCGAGCGCACCGGCGAGGTAGCCCGCGGCCAACCCGGGACCGCGGCCCCGGGCGTGGGAGAGGCGACCGATGCTGACGGCGGCGACGGCGGAGCCTGCGGTGAGAAGCGCGCTGGGTAGTCCGGCCAGGGCGGTGGAGTGGAGCATGTCCTGGACCAGGAGTGCGCCGACGGTGACGCCGGCCGCCAGCCCCACTCCGCTGAAGATCTGGGAGACCAGCAGGATGCGGAGGGTGCGCTGCTGCGTCTCGGCCGTCGAGCGTGCGGTGGGCGGGGTGTCCGCCTGCGGGCGCGGCGTGGATGCGGCGTTGTGCATGGTGTCTCCATGTCCGGTGAGGCCAGTGGCGTGCGCCCCGCGACTGTTCGACGAGGGGCGGCGCGAAAACCGCGCAGCACCCGGGGTTTCGGGCGGCGCGGGCCGATCAGGGCGTGGCGGCAGGCTGGGTGCACGGCATCGCGTAGGCGTCGGCGAGGAGTTCGGTGGAACGCAGCAGTGCCTGCGGGGTGTGCCCCACGGAGCCGACCATGATCTCGTCGGGGCGGGCTTGCTCGTGCAGTCGGTTGAGGAGCCCGGTGACGTGGTCGGGCGTGCCGTGCAGCACGCTGCCGGTCCAGTGATCGAGCACCTGCTTCTCGGCTCGCGCGTACGGGTAGGACGCGGCCTCGTCCGGAGTGGGCAGCAGGAACGACTTGCCCTGCAGCATCCGCATCATCGCGTGGGCGTAGCTGCGCGTCTGCCGCTGGGCCTCGGCCTCGTCGTCGGCCGCCATGACGCTGACGCTCACGAGTGCGTACGGCTCGGCGAACGTCGCGGATGGGGTGAACCGGTCGCGGTAGAGCTGGAGCGCCGGTGCGACGCCGTCCGGGGAGAACTGCGCGGCGAAGGCGAAGGGAAGACCGAGGTGGGCGGCCAGCTGGGCGGAGTAACCGGAGGAGCCCAGCAACCAGACCGGCGGCCGACCGGCGGTCTGCGCGACGTCGTTCTCCCTGTCCTGGCCAGGTCCGGGCACCGCGTAGACGCGGTCGCGGTAGGGGTGCTGCTCGGGGAAGTCGTCGTCGAGGAACTGCAGGAGTTCGAGGACCTGCCGCGGGAAGTCATCGGCGGAACCGCCGCGGCGCAAGGCGTCGGCGGTGGCCGGGTTGGTGCCGGGGGCGCGCCCGAGGCCGAGGTCGATCCGCCCCGGGGCGAGGGCCTGCAGCAGGCCGTACTGCTCGGCGACGATCAGCGGTGGGTGGTTGGGCAGCATCACCCCTCCCGCCCCGAGCCGCAGCCGCGTCGTGTGCGCGGTCAGCCGCGCCAGCAGGACGGCGGGGCTGGAGGCCGAAACCCCTGGCATGGAGTGGTGTTCGGTCACCCAGTACCGGGTGAAGCCGCGCTGGTCGGCGAGCCGGGCCAGCGCGATGCTGCCGGACAGCGAGTCGGCGGCGCTGATGCCGCGGCCGGCCAGAGCGGTGTCGAGGACGGACAGCGGTGCGGGAGCGCAGCCGCGGACCGCGCCCTTGATCGGGTCGTTCACGAGGTGTCCTTCGGGGAGTTTCCCGGTGCGGTGATGCCCGGCCGTGGAGGTGCGGCAGCACGGCACGACCTCACGGAAGGGATGATTTGTATCCGTGACCATAGCGGTTTGTCACGGATATTGCCACCATGTACCGTGATAATCGTGAGCGGGTCCGAGCATCCGACCGCCCCCGCCTCGCACGTCGCGGCCTGCGGGCCTCACAACCTCACCCCGGCGCGGACACCCGTCCTGCGACCGGCACTGCCATCGATCCACCGCTTAGGAGCACCGCGTCCGATGACCGCCGCGTTCACCCTGTTGACCTCCGGCTACGACGTCCGCGACCCGCGCAACGCCGGTCGGGACGGTTTCGAGAAGCCCTGGCACGTCGCCTCGACCGTCTCGCTGCTGCGCGACGGCGACCTCGCCGTCGTCGTCGACCCCGGCATGGTCGACGACAGCAAGCGCATCCTCGATCCGCTCGCCCACGCCGGCGTGAGCCCGGAGCAGGTGACCGACCTGGTCTTCAGCCACCACCACCCCGACCACACCCTCAACGCCGCCCTGTTCCCCCACGCGCGAGCCCACGATGTCTGGGCCATCTACCAGGGCGACCTCTGGTACAACCGCCCCGCCGAGGGCTACCAGCTCTCACCCTCGATCCGGCTGATCGAAACCCCCGGTCACACCCCGCAGGACATCAGCACCGTCGCCGAGACCGACCAGGGCACGATCGTGTTCACCCACGCCTGGTGGAGCGCCACCGGCCCCGCCGAAGACCCCACCTCCAGCGACAACGAGACCTTGCGCGTCTCCCGTCGGAAGATCCTCGACCTCGAACCCGCCCTGATCGTCCCCGGCCATGGGGAGGCGTTCGTCCCCGACGAGAGCACCCCGGTCTGATCTCCGGCAGGCGTGGCTGGCGCGCGTTCGGGAGATCAGCCCCGAACGCGCGTCATCCCACCTCGGCGCGGGTGCGACGAGCGTAGGCGCGGGCCGCGCGAGCGCGATCGCCGCAGCGAACGGAGCACCAGTGCCGACGCCCCTGGCGCAGGAGGAACCGGTTGCAGGGCGTGGAAGCGCACGCGGTGAGGCGTTCGGCCTCGGACGAGGTGAGCAAGTCTGCGGCGTCGGCCGCCAGGGTGGCCAGGGCATGCTCGACGATCGCGGTGGTGGGGTGCGGCGGCGTGCGGTACGGGCCGGTCTTGTCGTCCCACTGCAGCAGCGGCGCGGTGGGAACGCGCGTCATCGCGTCGTTGATGGCCGCCACCGCAGCGGGCAGCGCCGGGACTCCAGCGGCACGCGAGGCGAACAACGACCTGATCTGCTCGCGCAGCGAACGCAGTAGCGCCGCGCACATCTCCTGCACGTCGGCGTGCGCCGGAGCCAGGCCGCGTTCCACCAGCCAGCCGTTCGCCTGCGCGGGCGTTCCCAGGAAGTCGACCGTCTGCTCACCCGGCAGAGCGATGGCCGTGTTGGCGAGGGCGAGGGCCGAGTGCTCCTCCTCGCCCTGCGCAGGAGGGAGACCCGTCTGCGCACCCGAGGACTCCTTCATACCTCTCATGCTACAGCCCAGCCGCATCCGTGATGTGCAGTTCGTCCACCGAGCTAGGTCTTCGGCACCGGGCAGGCCCACTCGATGATCTCGACACGCACCGCGGTGCGGGGACGCCGTATTCCGTACTGGGCTCCGGTGTGCACCGCGGCCATGCGGTCGACGATGTCGAGGTCGACGTCGTCGAAGAACTCGACCGCTCTGCCCTGGACGGTGATGGCGTCGTACCAGCTCTCGCGACCCAGTGCCGTGATCGAGATCAGCGGGTGGGCGCGCAGGTGGGCCAGCCGATCACCTCGGGCGTTGGTGGCGTCGATGCTCAGCAGCAGGTGCCGGTCGTCCTCGACGAGGTACCAGGTCGGGACGGTGACGGGCCGGCCGTCCGGGCGGACCGTGGCGATCACGGCCGGGACCGGCTCAGCCAGCGCGGCCCGGACCTCGGTGGGAAACGGTGGAGTGGGCATCAGTTCTCCTCCGTGAGCAGCAGGGTCAGGCGGACATCACCGAGGCCCCGGGCGATCAGCAACTCGGCGGCGGGCAACGGGTTCCAGGTCCGCTGCTCGGGATCCCATCGGCGTTGGACTCGCCGGTCGCAGGACACCTCGACCGTCGCGGTGCGGCCGGGTTCGACGCGGGCGCCGGCCCAGCCGATCAGTCGGATCGGTTCGTCGAGATCGGCCGGCCGGGCGTAGACCTGGACGACCTCGCGGGAGGTGCGGTCACCGGTGTTGGTGACCTCAACCCGCGCGCTGCGCGCGATGCCGTGCTCGGCCACGGGTTCGGCGGTCTCGTAGCGCCAGGTTCCGTAGCCGAGTCCGTAGCCAAACCAGAACAGCGGGTCCCGCCCGCACCAGCCCCGGTAGCCGACCGCGCCGCCCTCGGCGTAGGTCAGCACGCCGTCGGCGGGCGTGGTGTTCCAGGCCGGTCCGTCGCCATCCGCAGCGGGAAACGTGGTGACCAGCCGTCCTGCGGGTTCGACCTCGCCGAGCAGCGCGGCGGCCACGGCATCGCCCGCCTCCTGCCCCGGCAACCCGGCCCACAGCACGGCATCGACGTCGTCGATCCACGGCATGAGCGCCGGTGTCGCCGCGTTGACCACGACCACGGTGCGCTCGGCCACGGCTGCCACGGCGCGCACCAGCTCGTCCTGGCGTCCCGGCAGCGCGAGCGTCGTCTTGTCGACGCCCTCGGTCTCCTGCTCCTGGGTGAAGCCGACGACCACCACCGCCACCTCGGACTCACGAGCCGCGGCCGTGGCGATCCGGATCGCCTCGTCGTCGGAAGGCGGGGCCGGGGCAGCGACCAGGCCGATGATCCGCATGCCCGAATCCGCCCGCGTGACAGCGCTGATCCGCGCACCCGGTGACTGCTCGACGTCGAAACCGCGCGCCGGCGGTCGGTGCAGCCCGCCACCGGGCCCAGGCGCCCGGTACAGCTCCAGCGCCTCGTGCAGGCCGGGGGCGGTGAGTTCCCATAGCCCGGGGCCGCGCACGCCGATGCGCGTGCACGCGGGCGCGGCGAGGACGAGTTCGGCGCACAGCTCGATGCTCGCGGCGGAGCCGAGCCAACCGTCCTCGACGACCTCGATCTCCGTCGCCTCGACGTGGCGGGATTCCACCACCTGGCCGCAAGCATCCCGGGCGGTCACGCGCATGCCGCTCTCCCCCGTTTCCGGGTCGCGCACGGCATCGGATAACGCCGCGATGGGCCGAGTTCGCACCTCGACACCGTCCACAACGGACACCCGATCAGGTCCCAGCGCGCCGGCAAGCCCGTCAGCGATGCTGACCACGTGTGGCGGGCGGATCTGCGCGGAACCGCCGCCCTGGGCGACGGTGTCGAACGCGTGCCGTCCGATCACGGCGATAGGACCGCCGGTAGCGGCCAGTGGAAGTGTGTCGTCGCGGTTGACCAGGACGGTCATGCCACCTGCTGCCAACCGGCGCAGGCGTTGCCGGGTCGGCGGGCTGTCCGGGGTCGCGTTCGCGGTCCTCGGCGCGGGTTCGCCCGGGAAGCAGCCGACGCGGGCGGCGAAGCGCAGCAGGCGCCGGAGGTGTTCGTCGACGGTCTCCACCGGGACCTCACCGGCCTCGACCGCGGCGACGAGCGCATCGCCCCACGGTCCTTCCGGGCCGGGCATGACCAGGTCGAGGCCGCCGTTGGCGCTGGCGGTCGTGGAGTTCGTGGCGAACCAGTCGGACATCACCAGTCCGTCGTAGCCCCACTCCCCCTTGAGGACGTCGTTGATCAGCTCGCCGTGCTCGGTCGCGGGCGTGCCGTTGACGCGGTTGTAGGCGGCCATCACCGACCACGGGTGGGCGTCGTCCACGACCATCTCGAACGGCAGCAGGTAGAGCTCGCGCACGGTCCGCTCGTCGAGGGCGCAGTCGACGGTGAAGCGCTCGGTCTCGGACTCGTTGGCCAGGAAGTGCTTCGCCGAGGTCGCGATGCCCCGCGCCTGCAGGCTGCGCACGTAGCCGGTGGCCAGCGCACCGCTGAGTAGCGGGTCCTCGCTGAACGCTTCGAAAAGCCTTCCGCCGAGCGGACTCCGGTGCAGGTTGATCGTTGGACCGAGCACGACGTGGACGTCGTGCGCCGCCGCTTCGTCGGCGAGGAGTTCGCCCACCTGCTCGGCCACGCCGACATCCCAGTGCTGAGCCAGCAAAGTCGCGTTGGGCAGCAGGCACGACTTGCGGCCGCCCGCGAGCTCAGCACCGCGCAAACCGGTCGGGCCATCGGACATCCGCACCTCGGACAGCCCGATGGCGGGCTCCGCGGGAAGGGCGAACATCGCCGCTCCGGTCAGCAGGCGCACCTTGCGCGCGAGGTCCAGGACGCCGATCGCCTTGTCGATCACGATCGTCAGCTCGCCCTCGTCGTACCCGGTCATGTCTTCCTCTCAGAATCGTCAGCGCACCGACCGCACGGGCACGATGGCCAGCGCACCGACCACCGCGATCACGGCGGCCGCGGTCAGCATCAGGTCGTAGTTCTGGCCCGCGCCCGCGGAGATCAGCGCGGCCGCCAACCCGGGAGCGAGCGTCTGCGGCAGGGACATGGCGATGTTGAACACGCCGAGGTCCTTGCCCGCTTCGTCGGGGTTCGGCAGGACGTCGAGCACCAGGGCGAGGTCGATCGCCACGTAGACGCCGAAGCCCACACCGAGCACGACCTCGGCGGCGTAGAAGCCCGTCACCGATTCGGCGTGGGCGAGCATCCAGGTGCCGATCCCGAAGATCACCGCGGAGGCGCCGATGAAGACCTTCCGGCGCGAGATCCGGTCCGAGACCCAGCCCGCGAGCTGACCGGCCAGGATCACCGCGACGGTGTAGATCAGCACGCCGGTGGCCATCACGCTCGCGGCCTCCTTGGCGGACATGCCCAGCTCGTGCTGCAGGTAGAACAGCCGGAAGGTGAGGAACATCCACGCCGCCAACACGATCAAGAACCGCGACACCCACGCGAACGCGAAGTCCGGGTACCGGCGCGGGCTCACCCAGAACGTCTTGAGCATCGCGCGCAGGCCGCCGTCGGGTGCCGGACGCTCCGGCAGCGGCCGGTCGGGCAGGACCAGGACGAACGCCAGGACCAGCAGCAGGCCGATCGCACCGGGCACCAGGAACAGCAGGAGCATGTCCTGCCCGAGGAGCTTCCCGGCGTAGGCCGAACCGACCGTCGACGCCTGCTGCGCGATGCCGATCAGGCCGCCGACCTTGCCTCGCTGGGCGGTCGGCAGCTGGTCGGCCAGCGAGGCCGTGTGCGCGGCCACCGCGGCGTTGCCCGCGATCTGCCCGAACAACCAGCCCAGCGCCAGCACCCACACGTTCGGCGCCAAGGCGATGACCAGCAGTCCCAGCATCAGGCCGAGCGAACCGGCCACCAGCCACGGGCGGCGGCGGCCGAAGCGCCCGGTGGTGCGGTCGCTGATCCGGCCGAAGATCGGGTCGAAGATCAGCGCGCCGATCGCACCCGCCGTCGTCACGACACCGACCACGGCCACCGCCTGATCGGGTCGGACCAGCGTCTGCACCTTCAACGCGAGCCCGGCGATCAGGGGCGCGGTCAGGCTCAGCATCAGTCCCAGCCGCGCGAGCGTCATGGTGGCCACCACGCGTCCGCTGGCCTTCTGCTGCGGCGGCGGGAGCAGCGGTGCCGGCGGCGCGGCGATCTCTCTGGACACGGAGTTCTCCCTTGAACTCGACGAAGCAGACGAACCATCGAACGCACCAGGCGAACGATGGAGCAAAGCCTGAATTAGTCCATTGACCGACACAAGATGCCGCATTTAGTTTGATTCAGTGCATAAAGATGACGTCGCGCTGCGCAAGGTTCTGGCACTCGTCCGCAGCGGCGAGGCGACCAGCAGAGCCGAAATCGCCCGCCGGACCAGTCTCGCCCGCTCGACCGTGGGCCAGCAGGTCGACCACCTCGTCTCCTGCGGCCTGGTCAGCGAGGACGAGGGCAGCGAGACGGTGCGCGGCCGACCACCGCGAGTGTTGCGAATCAGTCCGCAGGCGGGCGTGATCGCCGCCGCCGACGTCGACGGCACGGCCACCCATCTCGCGCTCAGCGACCTCACCGGGAAGGTCCTGGCCCGGGAGACCACGTCGATCCCGATCGAGGCTGGACCGCACCGAGCGCTGAACGATCTGGGAGAGCGGATCCGGTCCTTGCTGGCAGACCACGCCCCCGACCGGCCGTTGCGTCACGTCGTCGTCGGTTTGCCCGCCCCGGTCACCCCCGACGGGTGCACTGTCAAGGCCCCGGTGACGCTGCGGGCGGCGACCATGTCCGGCTGGGACGGCACCCCGGTGGCCACCCACCTGGAGGAGGTCCTGTCGGCACCGGTGACGGTCGACAACGACGTCAACCTCATGGCCCTCGGCGAGTCCTGCCACGACGACGCGCAGGGACCGCTGCTGTTCATCAAGGTCGGCGCCGGCATCGGCTCCGGCGTCGTCACAGCCGAGGGCACCGTGCTGCGCGGCGCCGACGGAGCCGCCGGCGACATCAACCACCTGCGCATCGCCCACGACAGCGAGGTCGTGTGCGCCTGCGGGCACACCGGATGCCTCGGCTCGGTCGCCTCCTACCGCGCCGTGCTCCACGACCTCGACATCCCGTTCACCGAGGACCCGCTACACGGCTCCCGGCAACTGGCCGAGCTCACCGCCAGCGGCGACCCCACCACACTGCGACGAATCCGCCGCGCCGCAACGCACCTCGGCGAAGCCGCGGCCCTGCTCATCCAGGTCCACAACCCCCGCACCCTCGTCCTCGGCGGACTGCTTGCCCAGCTCAACGACGAAGTGCTCTCCGGCGTCCGAGCCGCCGTCTACGACCGCGCCGCTCCCCTGTTCACCCGCAAACTCACCATCACCACCAGCACACTCAGCGACCGAGCGGGCGTCACCGGGGCGACCGCGCTCGCCCTGGACCGGGTCTTCCACGACGACGGCCTGACACGCCTTCTCAGCCACCGATGATTGCGGCCGCCCGGAGATTCGGATGATGGTCGCGGCGAGGTGACGCTGAGTTCGCCGGCCATAGAGCGGCTGCGGGCCGGTTTCGCCAGAGAGAGCAACCACGAGGACCAAGATGACCTTCACGGCGCTGCGCGCACCTGATCCTGGGACGGGAATGCGCCGCCTACCCCAGGACGGATGTGTTGCGCTCAGAAGGTCAGGGCCTCGCCGTCTTCCGGCACGAGGACTTGCTGGGCGATGCCGTGCCGGCGGGCGAGTTCGCGCACGTCGTCGCGAGTGACGACGCAGTGGTTGAGCGCCTGCATGTGCACGGCGACGATGCGCGCCTGCGGAGCCGTCCGGTGCACCTCCAGCACATCCGCTGCGCCCATGATGATCGGGCTGCCGTCCTGCCACGTCGCTTCCCCGGTGTTGAGCACGACGATGTCCGGCTGGTGCTCCTCCAGGGCTGCGCGCACGTGCTCGTTCCAGACGGTGTCGCCTGCCACGTACACGGTTGGCTCGCCAGAACGGCGGACGACGACACCGCTGACCTCGCCCAGCCTCGGCCAGGCGGCCACGGTGGCATCCGAACCGTGCTGCCCGTCCGTGCGGACGAACTCCGTCCCTCCGACCTCGACGGGCTCGTCCATGACGCGCACGTCGGTGAAGCCCTCGGCGGCGATGATCTCGGCGTCGCCGGTGTTCTGCACCAGCAACGGCACTTCCCGGGGCAGCAGGGCGGCCGCAGCGACGTCCCAGTGGTCGGGGTGCGTGTGCGTGACCACCACGACGTCCACATCCAGGAGATCGTTCAGCGGCACGGTGAGGTCGACCGTGGGGTTCCGCGAAGAATCACCGACCGAGGTGGGCGCGGGACCGAACGAGCCCTTCGCCCCGAGCATGGGATCGACGAGAACGCGCTGGCCACCGGCCTCCAGGAGGATCGTGGCATTGCGAACCTGCGTGATCTTCATCAGTTGGACCTATCTACTCTCACGTCTAATCGTCATTTTTGACGTGAGGTCGACGCTACCCGATTATCACGCGTAGCGGCAATTGATACCGTGAGAGGGTGGATGTTGAGACGGTCACGCCGAGCACTCCCCTGCCACCGGCACCGGGTGCGGACGAGCACGTGTCCCTGGAACTGGCCAACAGCGCGGTGCAGGTGCCCACCAGGGGCGTCGTCGAGCTGCTCGACACCCCGGCGGCAGCCACCCGCTGGCTCGTCGAACGAGGACTGGCCCCCGAAGGCGCCGAACTGCAGGACTACTGCGCGGGCCTGCTCACCGATCTGCGCGGACCTGTGCGCGCCCTGTTCGACGCCGCCGTTCGAGCAACACCACCACCGGAACGGGCCCTCGCCGAAGTCAACCGGGCCCTGACCCTCACTCCGACCGCGCAGCTGCTGGGCTGGAACCCCGCGGAGGGGTTCCACCGCGTCGCCTCGCACCCCACGACCCGACTGGTGGAACACGCTCTGGTCACCATCGCGGCCGACGCGGTGTCCCTGGTGACCGGCCACGAAGCAACGCAGCTGGCCACCTGCGGCGCCGAGCCGTGCAACCGGTACATGCTGCGCACCCATGCCCGTAGGCACTGGTGCTCGAAGCGCTGCGGCGACCGAGTGCGCGCAGCACGCTCGTACGCACGCCGCACCGCTGACGCGGACTCCTGACCTCGACGACGTCGAGTGGTCGCGCAGAAGCCCCGGCAGCGCCCCACCGGCATCCACCGCCGTCCTAGAAGGGATAACTGCCGATCGAGCCCTGCGCCGTGATCCACTGCGTGTCGCAGAACGTGTCGAGGTTGGCGCGAGTGCCTCCGAAGTGACCGCCCGCGGCGGAGGCCTTCATCCCTCCGAAGGGGATGGTCGCCTCGTCGTCCACGGTTTGGTCGTTGACGTGAATCATTCCGGCCTCGATCCGATCGGCGAGCTCCATCCCAGCGAACGCATCCCGGGTGAGGATGCCGACGCTGAGGCCGTACTCGCTGTCGTTCAGCAGCGCGAGCGCCTCGTCGAGCGTGTCGTAGGTGATGACCGGAGCTACCGGACCGAAGATCTCCTCGCCGAAGGCCGGACTGTCCGCCGGGACGTCGACCAGCACGGTCGGCCGGTAGTACAGGCCCTCGTACGTGCCGCCAGCGGCAAGTCTGGCACCTTGCGCGACGCTGTCGGTGACGATGGCGTGGACCTTGTCGCGCTGCTGAACATCGATGAGCGGGCCCAATGCGTTGGCGGAGTCCGCCGGGTCGCCGACCGTGATGCGCTCGGCCGCGGCGACCAGGGCGGCGGTGTACTCCTCGGCGATGGAGGAATGGACGATGTGCCGACCGGCGGTCATGCAGATCTGGCCCTGGTGCAGGAAGCTGCCGAACGCACCGGCGGAGGCCGCGGCCTGCACGTCGGCATCGGGCAGCACGAGCAAGGCGTTGTTCCCTCCCAGCTCGAGGTGGACCCTCTTCAGCAGCGGGGCGGCCGCCGCAGCGATGGCCCGGCCTGCCATGGTGGAGCCGGTGAAGGAGATGCACGCGACGTCAGGATGTGCGACCAGAGCCTGACCGACCTCCGCGCCACCGGGCACCACGTGCAGAAGCCCTTCCGGAAGACCGGCCTCCGTCAGGAGTTCGGCCAGGGCCAGGCCACCGGAGACGGAAGTCCGCGGATCCGGCTTGAGGATGACCGCGTTGCCGACGGCAAGGGCGGGAGCCACCGACCGCAACGACAGGATGGCGGGGAAGTTGAAGGGCGAGATGACCCCGACCACGCCGAGCGGCACGCGACGCGCCACCGACAGCCGGGGACGGTTGGACCGCAGCAGTTCACCGTAGGGCTGGGAGGCCAGCGCGGCGCACTCGTTGAGCTCGGCGACGAGCAGCGAGACCTCGAAAGTGGCCTTTCCCAGCCCGGATCCGGACTCGGGGACCAGCCACTTCAACATCCGTTCCGGCTCCGACTCCAGCAGGTGGGCAGCCCTGCGCAGGACGGCGGCGCGCTGGTCGAAAGTGCGCGCCGCCCAGTCCTTCTGCGCTCGCTTCGCCGCGGTGGCCGCAGTGGCAACGTCGTCTGCGCTGCCCGCCGCGATCGTGGTCAACACCTCCCCCGTTGCCGGAGCGCTGATGCTGATCTCTCCGGAACTGCTGCCGGCACTGGAAAGAGGCGTCGACTGCCACAGCGACCAATCGGCGGCGTGCGGTGCGGGTGCGGTGGTCACGAGATGTTCCTCCAAGCGGGAAAACGTCGGGCATCGAGATGAGGTTGGGCGGGCTCCCGCTCCCGGAGAACCTGCTCAGTCAACGGGGCGACCTTCTGGGCTGCCCGCAACAGGGGTTTTCGCAGCGAAACCGGCGGAATTGACCACCGGCGCGACCAGCCGCACGGGACTCCTGCGCAGGGAGGCCACCGCCCCCGCGGCGAGCGACAACACACCTGCGACCGGGATCAGCCACGGCAGCAGCGAAGCCGGACCACCCGTGATTCCGGTGAGGACATCGAAGTTGGCCAGTGCCAGCACGATTCCACCGCCAAGACCCACGGCCCCCAGCATCGGCGCCACCATGGTCTGCCAGAACCCGCCTCGCCCCGCGCGCCGGCGGAAGTAGACCACGACAGCGACGGCCACGGCCGCCTGCAGCGTCAGGACGGCGATGGTCCCAAGACCAACCAGCCAGGAGTACAGCTGCGCGAACGGATCCGCACCCGCAGCCATGAAGGCACCCAGGACCGCCAAGGTCAGCACGCTCTGGACCACGCTCGCCCGATGCGGGCTGTGGAATCGGTGGTGGGTGTTGCCGAGCGCCGGGGGCAGCAAGCCAGCGCGACCCAAGGAGAACATGTAGCGGGACAGGGTGTTGTGGAAGGCCAGCAGCACCGCGAACACGCTGGTCACGACGAGGATCTCCATGACCTCCGTGGACAACGCGCCCACGAATGCGGTGTTGGCCGTGGTGACGAATCCAACCGGGTCCTCGGCGGCGGCCGATTGGGCGTCAGGTCCGTGCGCAAGCCCGATCGCCCACGTGGTCAGCGTGTAGAAAATGCCGATCAGGATCACGGCGACGTAAGTCGCGCGCGGCACGGTGCGGTGTGGATCCCGAGCTTCTTCGCCGTAGATGGTCGTGGCCTCGAAGCCGACGAAGCAGGTGAAGGCGAACAGCAGTGCGATACCCGGAGTGCCGGACAGCACGTTGCTCGGGGCGAAGGCGTCCACGTTGAGGCCCTCGGAGCCGCCCCGGCTGATCACCACCGCGTCGAAGACCAGCAGGATCAGCACCTCGGCGATCATCAGGACGCCGAGAACCTTCGCCGAGAGGTTGACCTCCAGGTAGCCCAGGACTCCTACGGCGAGCAGTGCTACGACGGCGGGAACCTGCCAGGTCACCTCCACTCCATATCGCGCCAGCAGATCTGCTGCGAAGACACCGAACTGCCCGAACAGACCGAGTAGCATGCAGTTGTACGCGAGCAGCGCGATACCAGCCGAGGCATGACCTGCCCGATCACCGAGACCGGCGGCGATGTAGGCGGTGAACCCACCCGCGCTGGTGAGGTGGCGGCTCATGGCCGCGTAGCCGACCGCGAACAGCAGCAGGACCACACCAGCCACCAGGTACATGCCGGGCGCTCCCGTACCGTTGGCCGAAAAGGCCACCGGACCCGCTCCGAGGGTGGCCCCCAATGGTGCCGCAGCGGCTACGACGAAGAACACGATGCCGGACGTGCCCACGGCCGAGCTCTTGAGCTGCCCGGATACCTCTGCGCTCATCAACCCACCTCTCGAGAATCAGCCAGCGTCGGCTGGCGCCGTGCGTGCTGCAAACTATGGGAAGGCTCCGGCTGCTAGACAACGACGACTTCGCGAACGCACAATCGTGTACCGCGATCGCCCAGGTCAGGAGCGGTACGACGGTCATATACCGGCCGCGCTGAGCGCTGTGGCACCTGTGCTGAGAGGACATGCACCATGGAAATTCGCCAGCTCCGGTACGTCGTTCGCTTGGCCGAGACCTTGCACTTCGGCCGTGCCGCACAGCTGGAGCACATCGCCCAGTCCGCCTTCAGCGGGCACATCGCCAAACTGGAACGCGACCTGGACGTGAAGCTGTTCGACCGGAGCCATCATCGGGTCGCGCTGACACCCGCCGGAGTCGCGTTCGTCGAGCGCGCGGAGGAAATCCTCGCGCAGGTCGCCGGTGCGGCAGCAGAAGCCAAGTCGCTAGCACCTCAGCACGAAGAGGTTTTGCAGGTGGGCATCTTCGCGGAAGGCGCCGGCGAGCTGACCCCGGTCATCCTGTCCGTCTACCGTGAACTGCAGCCTGAGGTGCGGCTGGAGTTCACCGAGCTGACCATGGTCGACCAGCTGGACAAGCTCGTTTCCAACGAGGTGGACGTGGCGTTCGTCCGCGCGCCCTTCGACGACGAGCGCATCTCCCTGCGGCCGATCTTCTCCGAGCCCCGGGTGGCAGCCGTGCCACAACATCATCCGCTGGCGGACGCCGAAGAGATCTCCGTGACCGACCTGCTGGATGAACCCTTCGCGGCGGCGGAAACCGGCGCGCCCGCCGGGTGGTCCTCGTACTGGAGCTGCGACGACCACCGCGGTGCCCGAGGTCGGGTGGCAACGCACGTCCGGTCCATCGGGGAATGCCTGATGGCGATCTCCTGCTTGGGCGCCGTCGACACCTTTCCCCAGACAGCCGCGCGCCTGTTCCACCACGCCGGCGTCTCCTACGTGCCCGTCCCTGATGCGGCACCGAGCACGGTCACCGCTGCGATGCGGAACAACGATCTCCGGCCGCACGTCCGCGCCTTCGACCTAGCGGTCCAGCACGCCGTCAGGAATCACCTCGGTCTGGTGCCGAGCGCCGTGTTCGCGCCAGCGGCCTGACGCGCGACAGACTTCGCCGGTCGGACACGCACCCGTCACGCCGACAGCGGGTTCCCTACCGCTCGCCGGGGCCATCTCGCTCCGCGAACGGTCGATCTCAGATCGGGCATTGTGCGGAGGAAGCGCAGGGGAAACAGTGACTGAAGCGCCCTGATTGATTGCAGGATGCCCGTCACCCTGTCCTCAACTCATCGGTGGAATCTTTCCAAGGCCGGTGACGTGCAAGATGGAGTTGTTGATGCCCAAGCTGAGCATCGAGGCGAGCCTCGAAACCTTCACCGCGAAATTCGCCAAGTCCGCAGAGCTCACTCGCGCCGGAAAGCACCTGATTCCGGGCGGTTACAGCAGAAATTCCTTCAACTTCGGTCCGCATGCGGTCTTCGCCGCGAGCGGAGACGGAGCACACGTGGAGACGGTGGACGGACATCGACTCCTGGACTTGAACAACAACTTCACGGTGAACGTCCTCGGCCACAACCCTCCTTCGGTCACCTCTGCTCTGCAGAACGCCATCCCCTCGGGGATCTCCTTCGGCAATCCGAGCACGGCCGAGGCCGATCTGGCTCAAATCTTGATCGAGCGGATTCCTTCGGTCGAGAGGGTGCAGTTCTCCTGCTCAGCCACGGAATCCTGCATGAGCGCCATTCGGATCGCGCGCGCCCATACCGGCAGGACGAAGGTCGCCAAGTTCGAGGGCGGATATCACGGGTTCAGCGATCCCCTGCACATCTCGTCCCACACACCGCCTGAGCAGGCCGGCACGGACGAGGCGCCGCGGGCGGTCGCGGACAGCGGAGGCGTCCCCGCAGACGAGGTCAACAACCTCGTCGTTCTCACCCAGAACGACATGACGAGCACCGAACGGATCCTCCGGGCCAACGCGAGCGATCTCGCTTGCGTGATCCTGGAGCTGCAGAGCGGCGCCGGAGGCCTGGTCACACTGGACCAGGAGTTCGTGCAGGGAATTCGGGCGTTGACCAAGGAGCTCGGCATCGTCCTGATCTTCGATGAGACGATCAGCCTGCGCGCCGGCTACCACGGGTTGCAGGGCGTGTACGGGGTGACACCGGACCTCACCGTCATGGGAAAGATCATCGGCGGAGGACTCCCGCTCGGGGCTGTAGGGGGAACAGCCGCGGTCATGAACGTTCTGGAGACGGGAAAGGTCACCATCTCGGGCACGCATCACGGGCACAAGCTCTCCCTCATCGCCGGCGCAGCGTGCATGAGAGCCTTGGATCGAGAAGCGTTCGACAGGCTCAACGCGCACTCGGCTCGGATCCTGTCCGAGCTCAACGAGTGGAGCCTGGCCAGGGGAAGCTCCTTCAAGGTCTACGGGAAGGGCTTCTCCCACATGGCCTACGGTTACATGAACGCACCCGGGCTGGAAGTGCGGACCCACCGCGACTACTGGCGCAACGTGGACGGCGCCAATACGCAGATCATCTCCCTCGAACTCGCCAACCGCGGGTTCTTTCCGGTGCACCGCGGCGAACTCTCGCTCTCCCTGCCCATGACCGACGACGACATCACCTCCTTCATCGACACGATGAAGGAGATCGTGGTGGAACTCGAGGAATAGGCGGAACGGCCGACTGCGTTCAGAATGCAGTCGGCCACCTCCATGCCCCTTTCCGTCCTCGGCTGAGCCGGCACGTCGGTTCTATTCGAATGAGCGGCCCGGTCATGGTGATCGGGAAGGACGGCCGTCTGGACAGGTGATTGCAGCGCAGTGATACTCGGGGTGTGCGTGCCACCGTCGATCGCCACACCTATGCTCAGCTCAGCACAGCCGAAGTGGCCGAGCCAGACGCATTTGCCTACTGGCGGGAGATGATCTGCGCGACCTTCGTGCGGCTCACCGCCGACCGGGTCGACGAACGTCCGTTCAGCGGACTGATCGAGCACGTGCCAGTCGGCGAAATCGAAATGACCACCGTGCAAGCGGCAGGGCAGCACGTGCGACGCACTCGGGCGCTCATCGCCGACGATACCGAGGATTTCCTGCTGGCGAGCATTCAAATCGCGGGCTCCGGACGCGTCGAACAGGATGGCCGCACCGCCACGCTGTCCGCAGGCGAGATGGCTTACTACGACAGCACCAGGCCGTACGCCTTGCACTTCGACGATCCGTTCCAGCAGCTGGTGGTGCAGGTGCCGAAGCACGCGCTGATGCTGCACAACACCCGCAAGCTGACCGCCCGACCTCTTGGACTGGGTACTCCCGGCACCGCGGTCTCCGCGTTCTTCCGCTCCCTTGCCGAGTCCACCAAATCTGGCGACACCAGTGGAGCGTTCCTGGTGCCGCATGCTCTCGGCCTCCTCTCCGCCGCCGCGTCGTACGCCGGGCAGCGTGCCCCGGTCGCTCCGGCGAGCGAAGCAATGGCCCGACAGCGCGTGTTCGACTTCTTGCATCGCAATCTGGCAGATCCGACCTTGAACGCAGACGCCGTCGCGCGGGCTTGTCATGTATCGAGGCGGACGCTCTACCGGATCATCGGCGGAGCAGGCGTCGCAGCACAGCTGCGACGGATGCGCATCGAACACGCCCGCGCGTTGCTCGTCTCCGCCCCGGAACGGCCCGTGAGCGCCGTCGCCGCGGCATGCGGATTCAACAGCGAGTCCGGGTTCTTCCGGGCATTCCGCGCCGAAACGGGCCGGACACCGGTCGCGTACCGACGCGACTACGGCACGGTTGGTCAGTGACCACGGCACGCCCAGTCACCCGCGGCCACCCCCTGCAGGACATCGTGGCCTCCATCACGAAGCCAACGGCTCTCAGGAGGTCACCATGCAAGGCACCGTTCGTGTCGCGGCGGTCCAAGCCGAGTCAGCCTGGCTCGATCTCAACGCGGGCGTGGACAAGACCGTCGAGCTGATCGGACAAGCCGCTGCCGGACGGGCTCAGCTCGTCGCGTTCGGTGAGACCTGGATTCCCGGCTACCCCTGGTGGATCTGGCTCGACTCACCCGCTGCAGGCATGCAGTTCGTCCCCCGGTACTTCGCGAACTCGATGACGCGCGATGGCGACGAGATGCAACGCATCAAGAACGCGGCCGCCCAACACGGCGTCCACGTCGTTCTCGGCTTCAGCGAACGCGACGGAGGGACGCTCTACCTGTCGCAAGCGTTCATCTCCGACACCGGCGAGCTGATCTCAGTGCGGCGCAAGCTCAAGCCGACGCACGTCGAACGCTCCGTCTTCGGCGAAGGCGACGGCAGCGACCTGCAGGTCCACGCCACCTCGCTGGGCAAGGTCGGCGCGCTCTGCTGCTGGGAACACCTGCAGCCGCTGACCAAGTACGCGATGTGCAGCCTCGGAGAGGAGATCCACGTCGCCTCCTGGCCGAGCTTCTCCCTCTACCGGGGCGCCGCGAACGCGCTCGGCCCAGAGGTCAACACCGCGGCGAGCCTGCTGTACGCGGTGGAGAGCCAGACGTTCGTGGTCGCGCCGACCGCTGTCATCGGCACCGCCGCGCAAGAAGTCTTCTGCGACACCGACGTCAAGCGGCAGCTGCTCCAGCCCGGCGGCGGGTTCGCCCGCATCATCGGGCCTGAAGGCTCCCAGCTCGCCGAGCCGCTGCCGGAGACCGAAGAAGGCCTTCTGTTCGCTGACCTGGACCCAGCACTGCTCGCCATCGCAAAGTCGGCCGCCGATCCGGTCGGCCACTACTCGCGACCCGACGTCATGCGTCTGATGGTCAACCGCAACCCCGCCCCAAGAGTCGTCGAGACACCCGCTCCAGTAGCACGAGAGGCCGATGTCGAGGAGTTCCCACCGTCCATGTCCCCGACCTGACCGGCGACGGTCCCGTCTTCATGGAGCGTCCGATCATCAATGAGCCGACGGCGGCCACGCGTGCCGAAGCAATACGGCCACCGCCGACCCTCACCAAGCTGACCAAGAATCCGTTCACCCCAATTCCGGCCAGATCCGGACCGGTTACTTCACGCCGGTCTCCAATGGCCAGCCCGTGTAGGCCTCGGCGAGGAACGTGCGACCGGCACGTGATTCGACGACCGAGCGCAATTCGCCGATCTGGCGTCGACGTTCGAAATCACTCGCGGCGGGCTGCAGGTGCAGCATGCTCGTCATCCACCACGAGAAGTGCTGTGCCTTCCAGATGCGCTTGGCCGCAGCCTCGGGAAATGCGTCGAGCGGGGTTTCGTCGTTGTCGAGCAGCAGCGCGCGCAGCGCCTCGGTGAGCAGCACGACGTCGGCGACGGCGAGGTTCATGCCCTTCGCGCCCGTGGGCGGCACGGTGTGCGCGGCGTCGCCGACGAGCACCACGCGGTTGCGGCGCATCTCGTGGGCCACGAAGCTGCGGAAGCGCAGCACGTCCCGCTGGAAGATGCGCCCTTCGTTGAGGGTGGTGCCGGGCACGCGCGACTGCAAGATTTCCCAGAGCTGCGCCTCGGAGTAAGCCTCGACATCGGCGTCCGGATCGCACTGGAAGTACATCCGCTGCACGCCCGGGCTGCGCTGGCTGATCAACGCGAACCCGTGAGGCGAGTTGCTGTAGATCAACTCCTCCGCGCTGGGCGGCGCTTCGCAGAGAATCCCGAACCAGGCGAACGGATACTCGGTGAAATAGCCGCCGAAAGTGCCCGTCACGGCTTCCCGCACCACGCTGCGCGATCCGTCCGCGCCGACCACCACGTCGGCAGCGATTTCGACCTGGTTGCCTTCCGCATCGCTGGCGAGCACGCGTGGACGATCCGAACCCGCCTCCTCCACGCGTTGGGCGGTCCAGCCGAAACGCAGGTCCTGACCCGCGGCGACGCGGGAGGCGATGAGGTCCTTCAACACCTCGTGCTGCGGGTACAGCCAGACGGCACGGCCGACGGTGTCGGTGAAGTCGATGCGGTGCCCTACACCTCCGAAGCGGAGCTCGATCCCCTCGTGCTTGTGACCCGCGGTCAACACTCGGTCAGAGGCTCCCGTTTCGCTCAGGACCTCGACGGTGCCCTGCTCGAGAATCCCTGCCCTGATCGTGGTTTCGACCTGCTCACGAGTGCGGGAATCGATCACGATCGAGTCAATCCCGACCTTGTCGAGCAAGTGAGACAGCAGCAGACCCGCAGGACCGGCACCGACGATGGCAACACGGGTGCGTTCGAGCATCTTGAATCTCCCTCAAAGCGAACTTCACCGACGTCGGTGAATGCCGGGAGTCTCACGGCCGCCGGACACCGCGGGCGACACCGGCCTTCCACTGAGTGGAAACAGCACTACCCGAGGAGCGGGCATGGGACGGGGGCACTCCGCTGGCCGCCGACATAGCCGTCCCGCGATCGCCCAGAGTCCGGTGCACAACCGCCGGCCGCGTTCCTGCCCTTGTGACGTCTTGACGACCAGCCGCAAGCGTCGAGCAGGAACAGACGCACCTCGGCCATTGCGCTCGCCGGCACGGCGCTGGGAGCCGACATCACACCCGCGCTCACGGCCGCTGAGCTGCCGATCACAATCAGAGTGATCGCCGCCAGCGTTGGCGTTGTTCTCGTACTGGAGACGTGCCACTCGCAGAGCACGCACAGCCAGAAGACGGCCCCCGCGAATGGGCCAACTTCACGCACACGCGTACCCAGACACTCAACAGCCGTAGTGAACAGACACCTCGGGGACACCTATGACAGGAGACTCCAACCACCGTTGAATCCGCGCAGGAGTAAACGCCGGGACATGCCGGGACACCCCGCACGACCCGTCCCCGCCCACGTTCACTCCACGTTTTCGCTGCTCACAAGGCAACCCAACCTGTCCCGGCACGGTGTCCCAGCTGGCGCCTCGTCGGGACACATGGGACAGCAAAAGGCCCCTGCTTCAACCTGTCTCGGGAAGCAGGATTCGGGTGAATAGTGCGCAAGTCCGTCCTCGGACACCAGTGGGTGGGATCCGTCCCACGACACCACAGATGGTTTCAGACGCGAGACGGCGAGGTGCATTGCACCCGCCGTCTCGTCGTGTTTTCTGCCCCTGAGTCTTGGTTCGGGGGTGAGGGCTGTGGCTGAGTCCGCCGTCCCCGGGATCGAGCTGCATCCGTTGTCGGTGGATGAGCGCGCCGAGTTGATCGCCGCACGCGGCACGGCCCGGCGGGTTCCGCTCACGCAGCTGGCCGCACTGCCGAGCACCACCTCGATGGTCTATCGGACCGCCTCGGTGGACCCACAGGGGCGCGTCGCCGACAGCAGCATCGTCAACGCCTTGGGTTGGCAGGCCGGGCGGCGGCTGCGCCTGGAGGTGCTCTCCAACACCACGGTGACCATCCAGGCCGACCCGGATGGGCTGTTCACCCTCGCCCGCCGCGCCCACCTCCCTCTGCCGGTCGCGGTGCGCCGCTGGTGCGGCCTGAACCCCGGCGACCGGGTGCTGCTGGCCGCCCCCGATCCCGGCCTCCTTCTCATTCACACCATGCGTGCCCTCGACGCGATGGTCGCCGCCTTCCACACCCCCGGAGCTGATCCCGAATGACCCACCACCCCGACGCCCCCGAACTCGACGCCGCCCGCCTACTGCTGGCCAAAATGGGCGTGACCCCCGAAGACCTCCTCGGCGCCCCGGCACCAAAGCCGCAGGCGCCGACGTTCGCCGGATACATCCCCGAGGTCGCCAAAGCCGTCTCCCCCGGAACCCGCCGCGTCTACGGCACCTACTGGAACCGCATCCTCGAACACTGGGGACACCGCCACCTCGACGAACCCACCACCCTCGAAATCCAGCAACTCGCCGAAACCGTCCGTTCGCAGGTCGTCGTGCGGCGCAACGGCCGCGGCGGCCGCGGCGCGGCCGAGCACCTTATCGCCGCCATCCGCTGCGTCTACAACCACGCCGTCGACGACAAACTCATCACCGAGGCCGATAGCCCCGCTAAGAAGGCCACCAAGCCCCGACGACTCGCCAGCACCCGGCGTGGTCTGCCGGATACCCGCCTCAACGAGATCAATCACGTTGCTGCCACCACCGGCGATGATCCGGCGCTCGACACCCTCCTGTTGCGCCTGCACATCGAAACCGCCTGCCGACGCGGCGGAGCACTCGCTCTCACCCTGCGCGATCTTGAGCCCGACCAATGCCTCATCCGCCTGCACGAGAAAGGCGAGACCGTCCGCTGGCAGCCCGTCTCCCCCACCCTCATGACCCACCTGCGCGAACACGCCCAACAACGCGGTGCCACTAAACCTGGGGACCAGCTGTTGCGCTATCACAACCACCGGCCCATCACCAGACGCCGCTACGACCACCTCTGGAACCGGATCGGCGAGCACTTGCCCTGGGTGTACACCCAGGGAGTCAGCACTCACTGGCTACGCCACACCACCCTCACATGGGTCGAACGCAACCACGGCTACGCCGTCGCCCGCGCCTACGCAGGCCACACCACCAGCAGCGACACCGGAACCACCGCCGCCTACACCCGCGCCGGCATGACCGAAATCGCCACCGCCCTGGCCACCCTCACCGGCGAACCCCACCCACTCGCCACCAACAAGTAAGAACGCTGAACGACAATCATCCTGAGTGGGCTCGTGTCGAAGCCTTAAGCTCGACCCGAGCCCACTCACGGGCCTCTGATCTTCGCCAGCCTGCGGTAGTGCTTCGAGTGCCGACCGCCAATCCCAACCAGGTGGGCACGTCGAGCTTGATGCTATGACGCACACCGATCTTCGATAGGTGGATCCGCAAGAATGTCGCAGCGCGTAATCTCCACGATCATTCTGTTGGGACTTCTTAGAGGTCCTAACAGATTGAGTTGTTCTTGAGTTTGCGCCAGCAGATGATGCTGCAGCCGAGGCTGAGGAAGGCTTCATGGATGTCATCGCGGATCTCCCACCGGATGCGCAGGCGGCGGAACCAGTGCAGCAGTGCGATGGAGCTCGGGTGCTTCCGGGCCGAACCTTCCAGGAGGACCGACCGGTTGAGCATCGGAGCGTTCTCCCTCGGGAGCAGTGGTCAGCGGCTCGGTGCGGGCTGAAATCCGGTCGTGGCCAACAGTTCGTCGAGGAGCTCGGTGGCGCGGGGCCATGTGCCGTATCCGGAGGCGGGGTTGAGGTGTCCGACCTCGCCGAGGTCCACCAGCCGACTGCCCCACGCGCGTGCGAGATCCACGACCGCCGCGAAGTCGGCCAGCTGGTCGTTGGTGCTGGCCGCGACGATGCTGGGGAACGGCAGCGGGCTGCGCGGGACCGGGTTCCAACCGTTCGCGTCTAGATCCGGTCGGGTCGGGTAACCGGCGGGCAGCGGCGTGGTGAAGTCCGGCGGGGTGGCCAGGATCGCGCCCGCGACCGGGCGATCGTGCCGGGCCGCCCAGTGCACCGTGATCACCGCCCCGGCGCTGTGGGCGACGAGCACGACGGGCCCGTCGACCTCACCTAGGACTGCGTCGAGCGCCGCCACGCGGCCATCCAAGCTCAGCTTGTCGCTCTCGAGCGGCGGGACGATGCGAACCTTGTCCAGGCTGGCGGCCAACAGGGTCTGCCAATGGTCCTCGACGTGGTCACGAAGGCCGGGAACGATCACGACGGTCGGGGAAGCGGAGTTTGTCAAAACTTCCTCCAGGAGTGGAACGTGCGAGGCGTCCGATGGAGTGGGCACACCGGTGGTGTGCCCCCACCCAAACACAAAATCAAAACAAATAAAAAAAAACAACGGATTTACAAAAAAGGTTTGTGGGGGTGGGGGT